>MHEF01000098.1:12414-12701 GCA_001805125.1 Nitrospirae bacterium RBG_13_39_12 | reverse complement strand
CCTTGTTAATGACGGCGGCTGTGACCTTGATATTGAAGGACTGAAGGGCTTTCTTGGTGATATATCCCTTAACTACATAAGACTCGAAAAGAATACAGGCAGGGCACATGCAGGAAATGTCGGGATTGAAAATGCAGGGGGGGAATATATAGGGTTCCTGGATGATGATGACGAGTTTTATCCCGAGCACGTAGAAACACTTATTACTTTTCTGAAACGGAGCGATTATAAAATTGCATATACTGATTCGTTCATGGTGTACAAAGAATATAATCCTCAAACACATA
>MHEF01000098.1:12161-12390 GCA_001805125.1 Nitrospirae bacterium RBG_13_39_12 | reverse complement strand
AAATAGCATTTTCACAGGATTTCAATTACGACAGATTGGTCTTTGAAAATTACATACCTTTTATGTGTTTGTTATTTGAAAGGAAACCGCTTGTTACTTCAGGTGGATTTGATAACAGTTTTGATCTTTATGAAGATTGGGATTTGCTGATAAGGATAGGTAATAAATATCCATTTTATCATATTAGACAAATCACTTCTAACTATAATCAGTGGAGCCTAGATTTGCA
>MHEF01000098.1:11548-12084 GCA_001805125.1 Nitrospirae bacterium RBG_13_39_12 | reverse complement strand
TCACCCCAAAGAGGATACATGACATTATATCGGAGTACGCTCATACCAGGCAAATCCTGAAAGACCTGAGAAACGAGTCTGAGTCACACAAGAATCTTATAAGGGAGCAGGGTTCCCAGCTCGATACCCTTGCCGTTGAACTGAAGGGAAGGGATTCCCAGATAAATATCCTCAATGCTGAATTAAGGGAGAGGGACTCCCGAATAGATACTCTAACTGCCGAGGTGAGAGAAAGAGAAGCTCAGATAAGTACCCTCTCTGGTGAATTGCAGGCGAAGGGTTCCCAGCTCGATGCCCTCAATGGTGAAATGAGGGAGAAGGACTCCCGATTGAGTACCCTTACTTCTGTAATGGGCGAAAAGGAAGCAGAGGTCGTGGCCCTGCAGTTTTCGGTCCAGGACAAAGAGGCTCTGATTAATGCTATGAGGAGTACCCTGGGCTGGAGAATATTGGAAAAATATCGAAAAGTTAGAGACGGCGTTTTTAAACCTTTGTTTGGCAAGCCATCAAAATAATTTATGTTTAAAAAGGGACTG
>MHEF01000098.1:844-11523 GCA_001805125.1 Nitrospirae bacterium RBG_13_39_12 | reverse complement strand
AGCTTTAATCCGAGAGGTACATAAAAAATTTCCGGGATATAACTCATTGCAATTGAGAAAACCGCTGCTGAGTTATTGACAAAAATTATTTTGATTGCATATAATGCCGTCCGGTTACAATATATCGACAGATTGGGAAATCATGGTTTATACTATAGATCTAAATTTAAAGGAGGAGCAATAATGAAAAATTTAGCAACAATTGTTAGGCAGGGGAAAGGCATACTGTGCCTGTTACTTCTTTTTTCGGCAGCAATAGCAGTGGTCCTTTCCGGATGTAGTAAGGAGAAGGCGGGTGAACCCAAAGGGGCAGCCCCTGTGGGTACTTGTGATGTCTCTGACAAGAAGCCGGGGGACATCAAAAAGCCTTTGGAGATAAATTATGGAAACAAGGTTAAACTTCTGGGTATAACTGTAGATAAGCTGTCTCAGAATCAATTGAGGGTAGTTTACTTTTGGCAGCCCATAGAGGAACTTGGTTCTTATAAGCACGTATTTGTCCATTTTACGGACACCGAAAACAAAATGCTATTTCAAAATGACCATGCTTTTTGTCAGAAGAAATCATTTGGCGAGTTGAAAGGCAAGTTCGTCAAAGAGTCCTATATGCTTAATATTCCGGAGTCTGCCGCAGGCAAAGTAGGTTATATCAAAATTGGCCTTTGGGCGCCTGACCTTAAAACCGGCCCACGTCTCCAAATCGTATCGAGAGGAGAAATACCTACGGATGAAGGCAATACCCGTGCAATTGTTGAGAAACTCAACTTATAGCAGCAACTCGTTTTGTGAAGATACATTGAACATTAAGTTAATACGGGGCTGGTTACAGGAATTCGGGGTATATGGCAACAAATCTATATGATGTATGTATTATAGGCGGATTGGGCCACGTCGGATTGCCATTGGGAATTTCCTTTGCGGATTCCGGTAAAAAGGTCATTCTATACGATATAAATCAAAAAACAATTGATATAGTTTCGCGGGGCAAAATGCCTTTCATCGAAGAAGGCGCTGAGGAAGTTCTTAAAAGGGTTATTGGCAAAACTCTTTTTATTTCTTCAGATAAAGAAGTAATTTCGGAAAGTTATTTTATTGTGATAGTGATAGGAACTCCAGTAGATGAGCATCTTAACCCAGAATTTACGATATTTAAAAAGTTCTTTGAAGAAATAATTGACCTGATAAGAGACGACCAACACATTGTTTTACGAAGCACCGTATTCCCAGGGACATCTGAAAAAATCAAGGGGTATTTAGAATCAAGAGGGAAGCTTGCGAAGCTATCATTTTGCCCCGAAAGGATAGCCCAAGGGAAAGCAATGGAAGAACTGCGGCAATTGCCTCAAATTATTGCCTCTTTTGATGATGTATCACTGAAGGAGGTAAAGGAGTTATTTAGTCTGCTAACCGATGAGATACTATTTCTGAGACCCATTGAAGCAGAATTGGCCAAACTCTTTACTAATGTATGGCGATATATCCAGTTTGCGATTTCAAATCAGTTTTATCAGATCACGACACAACAGGGACTTGACTTCTACAGAATTTACGATGCCATAACGTATAAATATCCAAGAGCCCAGAGCTTTCCCACAGCCGGCTTTGCGGCAGGCCCTTGTTTATTTAAGGATACAATGCAGTTGGCTGCTTACAGTAACAACAGCTTTTTTTTGGGACATGCTGCCATGCTGGTAAATGAGGGACTGCCCAATCTTATCGTCCAGAGACTTAAAGATAAATATACACTCAGGGATAAAACAGTTGGCATTCTTGGCATGGCATTTAAAGCAAACAATGATGATACAAGGGAATCCCTCTCTTTTAAATTAAAAAAACTCCTCGAAATCGAAGCAAAGAAGGTTTTCTGCTCAGATGTGTATATCCAGAAAGAGGGGTTTGTTCCTGCGCAAGACCTTATCGGGGAATCGGACATAATTATTTTAGCGACACCTCATAAAGAATATACAGACCTCGATATTAAAGGGAAGATACTGGTTGATGTCTGGAACTTTTACGGCAAGGGAGGATTATTTTGAAAATCCTGGTTACCGGCTCTGCCGGTTTCATTGCCGGTTATCTTGTTGACGAACTTTTGAGTCATGGCCACGAGGTTGTCGGGGTCGATAATTTTTATAAGTATGGCAGGACCGGAAAAAGCTATGATAACCATCCAAATTACAGATTTACTGAGGGTGACGTTAAAGATACCGACCTCCTTAAAGAGCTGATGGAAGACTGCGACCAGGTAGTTGCCTGTGCAGCCATAATAGGTGGTATTTCCCTATTTCACGAGTATGCTTATGATCTTCTCGCAGAGAATGAAAGAATAATCGCCTCCACTTTTGATGCTGCTATATGGGGGTTTAAGAACAGAAAATTAAAAAAAATAAATGTAATGTCATCATCAATGGTTTTTGAAAGCACTACTACATATCCTACTCCTGAAGGAGAACAATTAAGGTGTCCCCCTCCTTTATCAACATATGGGTTTCAAAAATTATCATGCGAATATTTTGCAAAAGGTGCATGGGAGCAATACAAGTTACCCCATACGATAATAAGGCCATTTAATTGCATAGGAATAGGCGAGAAAAGGGCACTATGTGATAAGGAAATAATGTCTGGAAATGTAAAGTTAGCTATGAGTCACGTAGTACCCGATCTTGTACAGAAGGTTCTGAAAGGGCAGTACCCGCTCTATATTTTAGGTAAAGGCGATCAAATACGACATTATACTTATGGGGGTGATTTAGCAGAGGGTATAAGGTTGTGCATTGAGAGTGAGAAGGCAATAAATGAAGATTTTAATCTCTCAACATCAGCGTCCACAACAGTGTTGGAACTTTCCCAACTTATCTGGCAGAAGATAAATGGAGATAAACCCTTTCGATATGTCTCTGACCCGCCATTTAAGTATGACGTTCAGAAAAGGGTTCCCAGTGTTGAAAAGGCAAAACGGATTCTGGATTTCGAAGCCAAAACATCTCTCAGCGATGCATTGGATGAAATTATCCCCTGGATTAAGAAACAGATTGAAATCGGCGGAATTTAATTGGTTTAAATGGATAAAATTCCTCTTGGTATCATCATCCCTGTTTATAACGAAGCTGAAAATATAGGGAAAACTCTAACCGCTATAAAAGAGAATATAACCACACCACATAGAATTTATATCGTATACGATTTTGATGAGGATAATACGCTCCCTGTTGCAAAAGAATTTCTTAAAAAAGGTATTGCTTTACAATTTATAAAGAATCCAATTAAAGGAGTGGTAAGTGCTATAAAGACAGGTTTAAAAAATGCTGAAGAGGATTATGTGTTAGTAACCATGGCTGATTTTTCTGACGACTATACTGTTGTAGATGTCATGTGCAGGCTCATGGAAAAAGGATATGATGTTGTATGTGGATCAAGATATATGAAAGGTGGAAAACAGATTGGCGGTCCTCTGCTAAAAAAAATTATATCTCGGGCAGCTGATGTTAGTTTAAGATATATAACCGGTTTGCCAACGCATGATGCAACTAACAGTTTTAAGTTGTATCGTAAAAGTATGCTTGATTCTTTAGTTATTGAGAGTAACGGAGGGTTTGAGGTAGGAATGGAAATTGTCGTAAAGGCACATTTTTCCGGTTTCAGGGTTACCGAGATCCCGAGTACCTGGACGGACAGGCAGGAAGGAAAATCGAGATTCAAAATCCTCAAATGGGCGCCCAAATACCTGAGATGGTATTTACATGCTGTGAAAAAGCGATTTAATCGAATAAAGTTATGAAAAAATATTAAAGATATTATGTCTGTCGACTCCCAGAACTTAAAGATTTTTGGCTTGAGATGGATTATAATTGACAATAAAAAGCAAGACTATGAATTGGCGTGAATGTGCTGGTCGAATAAATTATGAGTATATTGTAAAGGCAGCATTTATTGTTGCTGCATCCTTTATCTGTTTCATTTTAATTCGATATGGGAACTATTATCCGTGGTCAGATGAGTGGCATCTTATTCCTTTAATAACAGGGACGGCATCGCTTAATCTTGAAGAGTTGTTTAGACCCCATGGTGAGCATGTAATTCCGCTCCTAAAGGCAGCGTATTTTATTGTATCAAAGTTTTCTTTGGGGGATTTTCGAATTCATATATTGGTTAACGCGATTATTCTCTCTCTCGCCTGCTACACAATCCTTCGTTCCATAGTATCGATTAGGGGGACGGCCAGATTGTCTGACATGTTCTTAATATTTTCTCTTTTACACTTAAGCCATGGCGTATATTTTTGGGGCTTTCATTTTCAGTTTATATCTTCAACAACTATTTTATTATTAATCTTTGCCATTTTTACACAGCAAGGGTTTAAAAATACCCCCTGGACTTTATACAAAGCAATTGCAATGGGTGTGTTGATACTCTTGCTACCATTGTGCGGTGTCAATGGTCTGGTACCCGCGTTTTTGATAAGTGTATACCTTGTCGTGATCTCTCTTAGAGTGATACGTCAAAAGAATTATGCGCCTGGCCTGATAATGCTGCTTCTATCCGGAGCTTCACTTTGCATTGGCGCACTAATACTGTTTAAGTTTTCTCTGCGCGGGTCCCCGTCCCCCTTTACCAGCCACACTCCTTATGAGTTTTTCGTGACAAGCGCTAATGTGTTTACTTCTCCACTCGGGGCAAAGTTTGGCGCCAGAATTGATGCAAAAATTCTATTATTATTTTTTATTGCATCCGGATTGATGGCAATAATGCCAACAAGGTTCCTTCGTATATTAGGTCTTAGAAACTTTTTCGTCTCGGATATGGGTGAGCTAAGAATCCATTACCTGGTTTTCACGATTAGTATTCTACTTCTTGTGGCTTCTATAGGATATGGCAGGGGTAGTCGGGGTTGGGAGCAGGGTCTTGAGATGCATTATTCCTTGCTTGCAGTACCTCTATTTATATGTCAGTATTTCGCCTTTGAGCTTTATCGCCACAGGGTCGTTAAAATATTTCTGCAAGGCCTAATGGCTGTTGCATTCGGCATTGTTTTTTTTACAAGCCTTCCGGTTGCATTAGATATGGGAAAATGCACAGAAAAACGATTGCTGGCTGTTGATCGAGATCTTCTTGGGGGGATGACGCTGCATCAAATGTCTATCGTGCATACTTCCGATCTATTTTACGTAGATCAAAGTGATACTCGCGAGGCCGTTGAAAAGGGCTTGTCGCTGTTAAAAGAGGCCAATATCGGTCGATTTGGATATAGTCAATCCGGGATTCCGGCAGTTAATACAGGAGAGAAGAAAGAACATCCTTGATACGATACGGCCGTGCGGGGTGGGGTTGATTTTCCACTATAGGGTTAAAAATATCTGCAGAGAAAGAATATCAAGTATTTGATTATGGGTGATCAGGTTCCTTGCGTCTGGATGGACAGGCAGGAAGGTAAATCAAGATTCAAGATTATTAAATGGGCACCTGAATATTTGAGGTGGTATTTCCATGCAATGAAATCGCGATGGAGAAGATATTGATGAGTGTCCAGAAACCGTTCATATCGAACGCTGGTTACTGCATAATCTGTGACTCTGAAACAACGTTTTCTTCTGATTACGAATGGTTGAGAGATCACTATCTGTGCAAGAAATGTCGCTCGATCCCGAGGGAGAGAGCCCTGATGTTCTGCATTGAACGTTATTATCCACACTGGAGGGAACTTCGCATCCATGAATCAGCTCCACTTGCCCGGGGTGCCAGCACAAAACTTAAGAAATATTGTAACCTATATGTGCCAACCCATTTTTTCCCAGATTTCCAGCCGGGAGAAATTCATCCAAGCGGTTTCCGGAATGAGGACTTGGAAAGTCAGACGTTTCCGGATGAATATTTTGATTTAGTGATTACCCAGGATGTAATGGAGCATATATTCGACCCGGCCAGGGCATTTACGGAAATCGGGAGGACCTTGGAACAAGGTGGTGCGCACATATTTACCGTTCCTTTAGTAAACAAAGAAAAGCCGTCCGAGGTTTGGGCGCAAAGGGATGTAAGCGGTAATATAAATTACCTGCGGGAACCTGAGTACCACGGCAACCCTATTGACACTAAAGGTTCTCTTGTGACAATGCACTGGGGTTATGATATATGTGACTTTATTTTCATGAGCAGCGGTTTATTATCGACGATTTTTTTTGTCGATAATCTTGATTTAGGTATTCGGGCAGAATATGTCGAAGTCCTGATTAGTAGAAAGCTCTGAGCCATGGTGGACGGTCAGGGGCCTGTCGCTGATTTTGACAATCTGTCTTATAAGGATATAATGACGCATGAATGTCGGTTTTATCTTAAGAAAATTATTTGATCCAAGATTCCTATTGCTCTTCTTGATATTTGTGTTAACCTCCTTTTTTTTAAGCCAGTATATTCCCCGGCATTATAGCTTGCCTCAATGGCTTACTATTCAGGTCAAAACAGAGAAAAGAATTCTTGTCGAGGTCTATTACGATATCGGCAAAGGATACGATGAAAAGTACAAAGTGACTCAAGGGATAAATGGCAGCGATGATTTTCAGGCTGTAAAGTTGAGACTTCCGGCGGGTCGTCTCAGATCTTTCCGCATATATCCGCTTATTGAGCCCGGTACCGTCTTTATTAAGTCTATAGAAATATCAAGCTTCTTGGGTAGACACCATAAGTGGTTACCGGATGATATTTTGAAGGATTTTCGTCCGATAGACATAAATAGATTTGAGATGGTGAATAATTCTGTCTTGGTAGAATCTGCGGGAAAATATCCTTATTTGTTTACTGCTGCACCTGTTCCTTCAGTGAATGAAATAAGCTCACTCATGATAATAGCGGCAGTTTCCTCGTTTTTTTTGAGCTCTTTTCTTTTTTTCTGGCTTCTTAAAACGATCAATGTTAAAAAACTATTAGATTTTTTTTCGGATGTGGATGTTAAACAAAAATATCTTATTGTTTTTATTGCTGCGTTTGTATTCATGTTGAATTATCAAAAACTTTATTTATATTTTCTAAGCGATGACTTTTGGTTTGTCTGGAGATATCGCTATTTAAAAGATGTATTCTCGACGTCAGCATCCTACCATGTGAATCCTGTAACACAATTCTTTATATTTTATTTAGGAAATGGCATAGCCGGGTTTAATTCTCTTTATTATCATTTTATTACATTAGCTTTGCATATTTTAAACGTTCTTTTGGTATTTAAGCTGGCTCAAACTCTATTTTGTAATAAATGGACCTCACTGGCTGCGAGCCTTCTATTTGCAACCTACTTTATGAACTATGAGGTTATTTACTGGATTACCGGAATCTTTTATATTTTATTGACCTTTTTTTATATTCTCACTCTTTTATTCTTTATAACTTATTTAAAGGAAAAAAGTGCAATATCCTATGCGCTTTTTGTAATACCTTTTGTGCTCGCTGTATTCACGATGGAGCAGGGCATTACTCTATTGGGGGCATGTATCTTCTGCGAGATAGTAATGTCAAATCATTTAAATGAACAGCAATTGTCCGGGTTGAAACGAGCAAGGTTATTAGTATTGAAGAGCAAAAAATATATACCTCTTTTCATCACGTTAATATTCTTTTTTATATTAAAGCAATCGATTAAACAACATTTCATTGTGAATACGCAGACAATGGGCGACATCGCTAAAACAATTTTGGGCACATTATGGTATTTATTTGTTCCTTACCCTTACGGAATGACTTCACAATGGAATTACCGTAAATATCTTGTGCTATTAGCTGTTGGACTAATAAGCTTTTTGCTTATAAAAAAATATAGGGGACAAAGAAACTTAAGCAAAGACAATGCAATATTTAATTCTGAAGCGGTAAAATACCTTTTCCTCTTTGGTTGTATTCTGAGCTATGTTTTTCCACAAAGCATAGCCACAGGAATGCAGGCAAGGTATTTTTACCTTCCGTCCGTTTTTTCATCAATAATACTCGGGAATTTGCTCATCACAAATTTATCGCTCTTTGCAAAATCTAAGAATTATGTTAAAGATTTATTTCATTTAGCGATTATTTTTTTTATTGTAGCGAGTTTACCAATAAATATTAAGTTTTTAAATGCTCAGTATTATCATTGGGAAACGGCCTCAGAGCTAACAAGGAACATTATTAGTGATACGAAAAGATATCTTCCCGAGGAGAAGTGGGGCCAAAACATTTATTATGTGAATCTGCCCGATGGAATTTACAGCGATAATGATTTCGGATGGCCCGATGCTTATGTGTTTCGGAATGCCATCGATTACGCTATTAGATTGTCATACCCGACAAACCTAATTGGCACAATTGTAGCTTATAGAACTGAAAATCCAAATGTAATAACATGCCACGGACATAAGCTGATAACGAAGGATCGATTACACCGGCTTGCCAGAGATGAGGAGAACATAGTTCTCGTGTATGATGAAAAAATACAGACCATAAGGAGATTGACGCCAAACAATGCGCTGAAAAATCCATCCTGAAGCTTTACGGGTGGAATATGTCGAAGTTCTGATCGGTAGAAAACTCTGAGCCGTAAGGGAAGTAAGGAAATATCGAACGCACCGATGCTTTATGAAAGCAGTTTGACAGATATTACAGGAGGGTTGACAATCAATGTATAATTTTCAATTGATCCAAAGCTTACTCAGAAACTATGAGGCCGCTGTGGTTGATAGGCGGATTTCGCCTAACGATTCGATGAATGACCAATGGTATTTCGAGGTCGGCAGGAGCGCTGTGGAAGTCATAGCTGTTGCCTTGATGGCCAGCAAGATCCAAGCGGTTAATAAAGTTCTCGATGTCCCTTGCGGACACGGCAGAGTGCTTAGGCATCTCATTCATCTATTTTCGGGGGCGGAGTTCCATGCTTGTGACTTGGATACGGATGGAGTGGATTTTTGCGCCTCGACCTTTGGTGCGATACCCATCTACTCACAAGAAGAGCTTACCGATGTCGACTTCGGCTCTCAATATGATCTCATATGGGCAGGGTCTCTGTTTACGCACACAACGCAGGATGTAACAAGAAGGTGGACAGCTTACCTGGCCAGATTCCTGAGTCCACAGGGTATTATAGTGGCGACTTCGCATGGGCGTTGGTGTCAGCATGTCCACAAGGTGGCTCCCTATATTGGAGAAGATAGATGGCAGGAGATTCTTAAGGATTACTCGTCGCTGGGCTACGGATACCGTGACTACTTGAAGAAAGAGTCCCATCAGTTCATTTCTGGAAGTTACGGGATTTCTATAGCAAAACCGCACGTGACTATTCGGAACTTGGAGGACATACCGGGCATACGTATATATCTTTATTTGGAGCGAGGGTTGGCGGATCACCAGGACGTAGTGGCATTCGGACGCCCCAGTTATGACGAGCCGTGGCCTAACATGCATAAATAGGAGTTGCCGGTTAATCAACAACGCAATAAGGTAATTGGGGTCAGGTCTTCAAACTTGACATAAGCATCAATTTATGATAAAAATATTTCATGGCAAGGCCATTAAGGATTGAATATAATGGAGCCCTCTATCATATAACCGCAAGGGGAAACGAAAGGAATCCTATCTATAGAGAAGAATGGGATTACCAAAAATTTCTCGACATTTTAGCAGAGCCTCCGCAAAGGTACGGTATCCTAATTCATGGATATGTATTAATGGGGAATCATTATCACCTATTGATAGAAACACCTAAAGGTAATATCACAAAAGTGATACATTATCTTAACGCAACTTATACTGGATATTTCAACAAAAAATACGGAAGGGTTGGGCATCTTTTTCAGGGCAGATACAAGGGCCTTTTGATAGAGAAAGAGAGATATTTACTTTCAGTAAGCAGGTATATCCACTTAAACCCTGTCAGGGCAGGAATGTCCGGAAGACCAGAAGAATACAAATGGAGTAGTTATCCTGAGTATATAGGGAGAGAGAAAAAGAATAAATGGCTTACCTCTGAGTGGATACTCGGACAATATTCCAGGGAAGAGGCAAAGGCAAAAAGACTATACAAGGCATTTGTTGATGAAGGATTAACCTTAAGGGAGAATCCATTTGAAGACCTTAAAGCAGGGTTGATACTCGGAAGTGAAGACTTTATGGATGAGATAAAGAAAAAGAGAGGTTTAAAGAAGCACAGAGAGATACCAGAAAGCAGAAGGCTTATAAGGAGCATTAAATATGAAGATGTAATAACAGTTGTAGCGAAAAGATTTAAAACAGGAGAACAGGAGATAAGAGAGGCTGGGAAGCGTGACAACCTCGCAAGGAAAATTTGCCTTTATATTTTAAGGAGGCTTACGGATATAAGTAATGAAGATATTGCTGGGCATTTTGGGATAGGATATACTGCTGTAAGCCAAGCGGCATCGAGATTAAAGAAAGAGATGAGGAAAAACAAAGGGCTAAAAAAGATTGTGCAGGAAATGGAAGAAGAGCTATTAAGTGAAGAATGAAGACCTGACCCCAAAGGGAGACCTTAACCTTGACAAATAATTCATAAAGTAACTACAATAGTTACAAAGGAGTTAACGTATGGAAATGGTCGGCGTGAAAGAGTTAAAAACCAGATTGACCCACTATCTTGGACTTGCAAAACAGGGCGAAAAAGTAATTGTGACTGATAGGGGAAAACCTGTAGCAATTCTCCATAACCTCGACAT
>MHEF01000098.1:702-792 GCA_001805125.1 Nitrospirae bacterium RBG_13_39_12 | reverse complement strand
CTGACCTATCCAGAAATCTTATCTGCTTTTTCAAGAAAGTACAAGGCAGGAGATATTTCTAAGAGTAATTTTTATAGGGCTATGGACAAA
>MHEF01000098.1:0-620 GCA_001805125.1 Nitrospirae bacterium RBG_13_39_12 | reverse complement strand
TTTAGGGCTTATCGGTGAGTATTTAGGAAAGATTTACCTAAAAGTAAAAAAAAGACCTCTTTTCATTGTTAAAGAGAAGTATAATATTACAGACGATTGAAGGTACGGGGAGGAGGAAATTTTCTGATTTTATTTTTCGCTTACCAAATCTGCTTACAAAAAAGTTAAACACCTATTGATGAATAAAAGGCTTTTCTATAGGTCAAAGGAAAGAATGATCGGAATCGTTAACCATGAATGATATGGCGAATAATCCTTTAGTATCTGTAATCGTCAGGACAAAAGATAGGCCTAAACTTTTAAAGAGGGCAATGCAGAGCATTTCCGCTCAGACCTACAGGCCAATAGAGGTCGTCCTTGTGAACGATGGCGGTTGCGACCTTGATGTTGGAGAACTCAAGGATATCCTAAGGGATATATCTCTGAACTATATGAGATTGGAAAAGAACACAGGGAGGTCACATGCCGGGAATGTCGGGTTAGAAAATGCAAAGGGTGAATATATTGGATTTCTGGATGATGATGATGAATTTTATCCTGAACATCTGGAGGTTTTAGCAACAAAACTTATAAGCTCGTCATTGAAGATTGTCTATACTGATGCAGAGGTGGTCTTTGTC
>MHEF01000097.1:7485-12772 GCA_001805125.1 Nitrospirae bacterium RBG_13_39_12 | reverse complement strand
TTTGCAGAAAAAACAAGACTCGTCCTCCATCTCTTTAATTGGACTGTCCAACATTATTCAACGTTAAAAGAGATTATTGGGGAAAGGCTGTTGGAAATGCAAAATGAGGGAATTGAGCGTGTCGTCTTTTATGGAGTAAGCGATGAGATGGAGGTAGCTTACGTGAGTTTACAAGGAGTGAATCTTCAACTTATAGGGATTGTCGAGGATAAAGACAAAATGAGTAACAAAAGAGTATTTGGCTTTGAACTAACAGAAATTAGTCAGATTGAAACGTTAAACCCTGATGCTGTCTTAATAACTTCCCTCATAGGACAAAATGAAAGGGCAGAAAAGCTAATTAAACATGTGGACATTCGAAAGGTCCATATTTACAGCATTTCGATGCATTAATGTATTCTTTGCCGAGTTGCAATGATTATTAAGTTGGGTCTTGGCCATTGATAGAACAGGTTTTATCAATTTGAATGTCGCTGGGAGTTGGATAAGAGAAGTGCTTCACATCCGAGCATTGTAACATTGCATTAGAGAAACGATGATTGTCCGAACCGAATCTGTTTTGAAAAACACGACCGAAGGGCCCGAAATTGTTATCGAGCCTCAATGGGGATGGGTTTCTTTGAAACTGAACGAGTTGTGGCAATACCGTGAGTTACTCTTTTTCCTAACAATGCGTGATGTGAAAGTGCGGTACACGCAGACAGTGCTTGGCGTGGCCTGGACGGTGATCCAACCACTGACGGCAATGGTAATTTTCAGTGTAATCTTTGGTCAGTTAGCTAAATTGCCTTCAGAAGGTATCCCTTACCCTATTTTCAGTTATGCAGCCCTTCTGCCTTGGCAGTTGTTTTCTGGGACATTGACACGGGCTGGTACTAGCTTGGTGGCTAATGCGAACCTCCTGACTAAAGTATACTTTCCTCGTTTGATCATTCCGCTCTCTGCTATAACGGCTGGGCTCGTGGACTTTGCCATATCATTTCTGGTGTTGTTGGGATTGATGCTTTATTACGCCATGGTGCCCAATTGGGCGATCTTACTACTCCCATTTTTAGTGTTGTTTGCCGTTTTAACAGCGTTAGGGGTCGGGCTATGGCTGTCTGCCCTCAACGTTCAGTACCGCGACGTACAACATATAATCCCATTTCTGGTTCAAATTTGGATGTTCGCCTCGCCGGTGGCTTATTCTGCTGGATTAATTCCTAAAGGCCCTTGGCGTATTGTCTATGGCCTGAACCCAATGGTGGGTGTAATCCAAGGCTTCCGTTGGGTACTTTTGAGTGGCAAGCCCCCGGACGACTTGATATTTGTGTCTGTAATAATGGTTGTGATGCTGCTGGTAACCGGGCTATTCTATTTCAGGCGTATGGAAAAAACCTTTGCGGATATAGTTTAGATATGAGTGATCTTGCTATTCGAGTTGAGAAGCTTGGGAAAATTTACAGGATAGGTGGAACGCAAAAACGTTACGATACGCTTCGCGACAGAATTATGGGTGGTTTAACCTTCCTCGTTCGCCATCTTAGAGATGCCAGGTTTGAAACGCATAATTCAGAGATCATTTGGGCGCTCAGGGATGTTTCCTTGGAAATCAAGCGAGGTGAAATATTAGGCATCATCGGCCGCAATGGAGCTGGGAAAAGCACATTGCTTAGAATCCTCTCCCGCGTTACTGAGCCGACGGAAGGTCGGATAGAGGTTCACGGGAGGATTGGCAGTTTATTAGAGGTGGGCACGGGTTTCCACCCCGAGTTGACCGGTCGCGATAACATCTATCTGAATGGTGCGATCCTGGGAATGAGACGAGCTGAAATTAAGAGTAAATTTGATGAAATTGTTGACTTTGCCGAGGTGGAGAAATTTATTGACACTCCGATAAAGCATTACTCCAGCGGCATGTACCTTAGATTAGCCTTTTCCGTGGCTGCCCATTTAGAGCCGGAGATTCTCCTGGTGGATGAGGTGCTAGCGGTTGGAGATATTATTTTTCAAGAGAAATGTCTGAATAAAATGGGTGATGTGGCCCGCAGCGGCCGAACCGTGCTTTTTGTAAGCCATAACATGGCTCCAATTAACACATTGTGTAACCGAGTGATCTTGTTGAAGGAGGGCCATGTCATCAAAGACGGTCCAGCACCTGATGTGGTGCCAGCCTATCTGAACCGGGAAAACATACTCGTCAACCGAAGAGTTTGGACCGAGAAAGAACGCCCGGGTAATTCAGCCTTTCAGCTCATTTCAGTCTCCCTAAAAAATGCAGTGGGGACGCTCGCCGGGGAGATCAATATTTCTGAAAATGCGACCATCGAAATAGAACATGAAGTCATTAGGCAAGGCACACGGGTGATGTTCTCGTTAGTTCTCTTGGATGCAAATGGCTATTGTGTGTTCGGTTCACTGGATAATACTGCAGAAAATGCATATCATGGCAAACCTCTACAACCGGGTCGCTACCTCAACGTCTGTCACCTGTACGGCAACCTTTTAAATAACGGGCGATACTATGTCTCCATTATCGGCGCATCTGATTATTGGACCGACAGTTTTCGAGCGGACCATGCCATTGCCTTCGAAGCCATCGATGACGGGATACTCAAGAGGGATTATTGGGGTAATTTCGGCGGGGTGGTCAGGCCGAAACTCCGCTGGACAATGACATCTTTACAAGGAAACACTTATGCTAATTCTTCTCTTGATGGAAAGGTGAATTCATGATAATCGATGTCTATGCTCGTGAGCCAATCGGCTACCGAGGAACGATCCCTATATTCTCGGATTCAAATGATTATACGGACAATTATGAACAAATCTCAGCAGACCATCTAACCTCGCTTCAACGTCATGGTACGAATCCATTTATACCCGAGGACCTTTGGATTCAGTACGAGAATTCAACCATCGAACTCATCAGGAAATACGCCAAACAGGGGGACACGATTTTAGATGTTGGCGTTGGGTTGGGAAGACTGCTCTCCGACTTTCCAGAACTTCAGAGATATGGGATGGACATTAGCTTCGGTTATCTCGATTTGGCACAAAGCAAATGGATTGAGGTCTGTTATGCCCTGGTCGAAGACATGCCATATCAGGAAAGAATATTCGATATGGTAGTGTGCACAGATATCCTTGAGCATATGCTGGATCTGAACCTCAGTGTTGGAAAAATTCTATCCGTACTTAAAGATAGGGGAATCTTGATAGCTCGGGTACCGTACCGAGAAGACTTGAGTTGGTATGTATCACCAGAGTGTAAATATAAGTATGTACATCTTCGGAATTTTGATGAGAATTCCTTACGCTTGTTATTCGAACAGGTGTTTGGGTGTGAAGTGATTGAAATGGTGAACGCGGGTTACGACGCTGCTTATGTAAACAGATTAAAATTTGCCACTCTTATTCCTGAACGTTTTCGGTGGCGTTTGTCTAAATTGTTTTTAAAAGTAAGGAAGCTTTCTAAACCATTGTATGAAGCGTTACTGAAGAAGATATATTATTCATTTGAAATCAACATTGTACTCAGAAAGAGTAATATTCGGAAGGAAGCTTCGTAAAGCTGGGTATTACCAAATGATGCTGATGATAAGCAATTCACGCACATTATTTATGCTGCAAAGGCATGGAAGGTTAAAAATCCTTCCATGACCATTCCTGATTAGATTAGAAGAAAACGGGCTGTCGCTGATGGTGAAGCAAAATATATTTTTGAGCCCCGCTCACAAAAAAAGAGTTGAGACCCAACAAACCGTTGCTTCTTTCCGCATTGTGATGCTTGTTCCTCATGAGCCTGAAAGAGATCCGAGAATCAAATGGGTGGCCCGTCTGTGTTCTCAAATCGGCAGGACAGATGTTTTGGGGTTCACTCTCACAAATGAAAAACCTTCACGCGAATATGACGGAAACATCTACACGGAACGTATCAAAGTCGATTTGCTTTCTTCAAAAATAAAGATGGGTATTTATCAATTTTTTAGACTGATACAATTCGGTTCAAGACGACTTCGCAAAATAGTTTATTTGTCAGAAAGATTCGGGCGGGGGAGTAAGGTTTCAAAACCAAATATTGACATAGTGACGGTCTCTTCGTCCCATGTTTCAAAGCCTTTTAAGAAAGAACAAAAACTGGAACTTCCCCCACCCGTTGGAAAGACCATTACCGCCATTACCAGGCGAATTGTCTCTGTTCCTCGTTTTCTATTGCTGTTTGCTTTTTACTATTTTATTGTAGATGCTCTTTACCGGCGCGCTAGGGCGGCATCAATCATTCCTCGACTGATTATTTGCCATGATATTTACGCACTGGCAGCAGGGGTGAGGATAAAGCAGCTGTATCATTGCCCGATAATCTATGACAGCCACGAACTATGGCCTGAGGCAGATCTGGAAGCAGAAAATTGGGAGAAGAAAGTTACGACATTTATTGAGCGGAGGCTCATCCGAGATGCAAATGTGGTGGTAACGGTTACACCCCAGATCGCAAGGCATCTAGAACGTTTATATGGGATAAAGGGCGTGTTGGTTGCAGCAAACGCAGAGCCCTTTAATCACTCCATCACCCCGTCTTGTGATAAGCCTCCCTCCCTGCCCATCAAATTCTTATTTCAAGGTGGCGCCACTTTTGGACGTGGGATTGAAGAATTCCTCGAGTTGTGGAGTCAGTTGAAAGATGATCGTGCGATTTTGATTTTACGAGCCCCTGAAAACGATTATTATGCTTATGTGCGGAGTAGGTTTCGCATAGAGATTGAAGCGGGAAGGATCGTCATTTCGCCGCCTGTTGCCGAGTCCGAGTTAGTAGTCGTAGCCAGTTTGGCTGACGTTGGGGTTATTCCTTATGGAGGACCCAGCTTAAACCACGTCTATGCTTGTCCAAACAAACTCTCTCAATATATGCAGGCAGGTTTGGCTATCCTTTGCAACGCCGATTTAAATTTTGTGTGCAGCACGGTTGGGCGTTATGAATGTGGTCTGACCTACAATGCCGATAAGCCAGAGAGTTTGATGGCTACCATCCAGTCTTTGGTCAATGCTCCGCAACCTCTTCAGTCTATGAAGAAGAATGCCTACAAGGCTGCTCGATCAGAATTTAACTGGGAAGTTCAGTCAGCGGATTATTATAAAGCGATCTATAACCTCTGTCAACATAGTGAATGAAAGTAAATGGCTATTGTTCCGAGAAGAATTCTTGTCCTTTACTGGTTCCGGGGATCTCTCAACAAAATGCGGGTGGGAATTCGCTACCACCTGCAAGCGTTAGAACATGGCGATGTTAAATATGAAATTCTTTACT
>MHEF01000097.1:0-7476 GCA_001805125.1 Nitrospirae bacterium RBG_13_39_12 | reverse complement strand
TAAAAGGTGTTCCAGAATGGTTGCGTCTTTTTCATTTTGATGCAGTCTTATTGCATACAACTTTTCTCTGCATGCGATGGAGTTATCTGTTTCATCACTGGAAATGGGGCCTCAGGTGGATACGGGATTTAGAGTGTGTAAAAATTGCCATGCCTCAGGATGAATATGACCACTCCGAAATATTAGACGAGTGGCTTTATGAATGGGGAGTATCCGTCATCTTCAGTAACTTTGATGAACACGAGCGTAAAATTCTCTATCCTATCATGCACGGTAAGGCGGATTTCTATAAGTGTTTTACAGGAAGTATTGATGAAGTCATCGCCAAAGAGTACGAGCGAAGGTTGCTACCCATTGAGGAGAGGCCAAACGATATAGTCTATCGAGCCACCAATCTCCCCTACTGGTTTGGAAGTCATGGACAACTTAAACATAGGATTGCAGAGGTTGTCGCGGAACGCGCCAAATTCCATGGATTGAAATGTGATATTTCGACCAGTCAGGAAGACACCATTGTGGGTGACCGATGGCTTGACTTTCTGGCTTCTGGGAGGGCTGTGATCGGTTGTGAGAGTGGCTCAAGTGTATTAGATCGGCGAGGAGAGATCCAGGCTCAGATTAGAAATATGCTGGAGGAGAATCCAGTTTTATCATTTGAGGAAGTCAGTACACGGTTACCAAGGGGCTGGGATGGTTATCGCTTCTTTGCAATCAGTCCCCGCCACTTCGAGTCTGTGGTCACTAAGACGTGTCAGGTTTTGGTGGAAGGATTTTACGACGGCGTTCTTGTGCCGCATGAGCATTACATTCCTCTTAAGCGAGACTTTTCAAATATCGATGATGTGTTAGAAAAGGTTCGAAATGATCAATACGTAAGAGATATGGTCGAGAGAGCTTATAAAAAGATCTATTTGAGCGGAAAATATACTTACCAGAAAATGGCTATGGATTTTGAGAAAGTGCTTTCAAAACAATGGGAGGATGGGCGAACCCCCAATCGTTCTCCTAATAGGCTAATGCTACGGCTAGGGTATTTGGCAGGCCATATAAGAGATCGGGTAGGAGCCGAGATGGCAAGGATGGAAGATGGTTTCTGGCAATCGGTCAGGAAATTAGAGAGGTTCAGACGATAGGTCAGGCTTCCGTTTATATTCATGGTTGCAAACAGCGGGATCTATAAAATGATGCAAAGTGAAATGGTTGAATGATTTTCAACTCTATTTCTAAGAAGGAAGGCTGATATGTGTGGTATTGGTGGGGTTGTGAGTCTCTCTTTGGAAAAAATTTCAAACCTCTCACAACGTTTACATGTCATGAATGAATTGCAGAAGCACCGGGGTCCTGACGGGCATGCGATCTGGCAACATGAGCGGCAGTCCGTTGGATTTGCCCACCGAAGGTTGAGCATTATTGATCTGACGACTGGCCAACAGCCTATGAGCGACAGAAATGGCAATTGGATCACTTATAATGGAGAAATTTATAATTATCTCGAATTGCGCGAAGAAATGGGAGCAGGGAATTTTATAACGACTTCCGATACGGAAGTTATTCTTCAGGCTTACCAGAAATGGGGGAAGGATTGCGTCAATCACCTTCGTGGAATGTTTGCGTTCGCATTATGGGATGAAACAAACCAGGTGTTATTTTGCGCAAGAGATCGTTTTGGCATAAAACCGTTTTATTACACTGTTGTGGATGGTCATTTCTATTTTGCCTCAGAGATAAAAGCCTTACTGCCTTTCGTTAAGCATATTGAAACCGATCCGGAAGGATTGGCCGATTACTTGATATTTCAGTTTTGCATGGCAGGTAAGACCCTCTTCAAGGGAATTTATGAGTTATTACCGGGCCATTTCCTGAGAATGAAGAATGGCTCGTTATACGTGGAGAGGTACTGGGAGGTATATTATTATTTAGATTTCGACCATACGGCCAAGTATTTTGAAGAAAATCTGAAACGGTTGTTGTTGGAATCGATTCACTTACATCTCCGTAGCGATGTACCAGTGGGTACCTATCTGAGTGGAGGATTGGACTCCAGTACCGTAACCTCATTGGCCAGCAGAAGACACGTGGATGACCTCATCTGTTTTCATGGTAAATTCTCATTCTATAAAGAACTTGATGAAAGCCTATATGCTCATGAATTAGCTTATTGGTGTGGTCTTGAACTGCATGAAATTGATATCACGGTTAGTGACTTCATTCAGAATATAAGGAAAGTCATCTACCATATGGACTATCCTGCAGCAGGACCCGGTTCCTTCCCCCAATACATGGTCTCAAAGTATGCCAGCCGATATCGAAAGGTTCTCTTAGGGGGGCAGGGCGGAGATGAAATATTCGGAGGCTACGCCCGATATCTCATCGCCTACTTCGAACAATGCATTAAGGCGGCCATTGACGGAACCATACACAGCGGAAATTTCATCGTGACGTATGAGTCCATCATTCCTAATTTAACGGCCTTACGAAACTATAAACCTCTGCTGAAGGAATTTTGGCGCGAGGGGTTATTTGAAGAGATGGATCGGCGCTACTTTCGCCTGATCAATCGGGCTTCGTTGATTCAGGATGAGGTCAAATGGGAATTATTAAGAGGTTACTCCCCTTTCGAAACCTTCTGCACTATATTCAATGGTAATAATGTTCGGAAAGAATCCTATTTCGATCTGATGACCCACTTCGACTTTAAGACCTTATTGCCGGCGTTACTTCAGGTCGAGGATCGCGTAAGCATGGCTCATGGAGTTGAGTCGAGAGTGCCATTTCTCGACCATCCGTTGGTCGAATTCTCGGCAACGATTCCTTCCAACATAAAGTTTAAAGATGGGACGATGAAACAGGTCCTGAAGGCAGTGATGAAACCTATATTACCTGGCACAATTATTGATAGAAAAGACAAGATGGGGTTCCCAGTGCCCCTCACGCAATGGATCAAAGGAGAGGCGAAGGAATTCATTTACGACATTTTTTCGTCGGAAGCTGCGTTGAGCCGAGACTTTATCGATAATCGGAAGGTTATAAACGGGTTGACTCGGGAACCGGAATACGGCCGAAAAATTTGGGGGATGTTATGTCTGGAGTTATGGCAGCAGGAGTTTCATGACAAGGAAAGCCAGTTCAAAGAACTCTTGCCCTCATCTCCAAATGGCCATTTGAGATGGTGATCAGAAGAGAACCTCAACAAGTGTCCGGGAAGTGGTTCCGGGAGAAAAGGAGAAAATGCGCCCTCGTTGCACTCTTTCTCTTCGTTGTTGCGTTTGGACTGAGTGCTTGGTTCCATTTTGGTCGACCCACGAAGTTTCCGGCCAACATAACTAAGACGTTCTACCCTGATCGAATCCATTTGACTGTTTCCCAAGAGGAAATGGTAATGAACTGCATCAATAGATTCATTGATTGCAAAGTCGATAGCGCCTTATCCATGCGGAAAGCTTATTGGAACCGCGATTTTTCTTCCTTAAAGCGATACTTGGATTCGATAGAACGATACAGGTGTGACCTTCGGGACATGTATCGGGTTCCGGAAGAATGTCTGACAGGACGGATACCAACCTTGATTTCAAACACCTTTGTTCAATCTTTGGGGAATGTAAGTATTCACAGGTGGGTTCTTGAGGTCTGCGATGGTCAATTAACTGTCGTAGGCCTTGTTGGAATCCCATCACGAGTGAAGGGGCCTTTTCCCCTAATTATTGCGTTCCATGGCACCGCAGGCTATCCGGAGAGGATCTTTGGCTTGGATGGGAAGGACGACTATCACCACAAGTTCGCTCTTCGCTTAGCTGAACAAGGTTATATGGTGTTTTCCCCGCTCACAATTACACAGCTCACACAGAATGATCAGGGAAGCTACAATCGACGTCGGAATGAAATCGACAACCGGGGCCTTTCTGTGGGGGTACGGTTGCTGGGTATTGAACTCGGACAAATAATGAGTGTTTTGAATTACGCGTTGACAAGAGATGACGTGGACGCTAGCCGGGTAGCGGCCTATGGAATTTCCCTTGGAGGTTTCCTGGCGTTTAATCTTGGTGCACTTGACCCAAGGGTCAAGGTTGTCGTGGTCAGTCAATATTTTGAAGACATGGTCGGAAAGCTAACAGGGCTAACCTATCCCCACAGCTACTGGCGCTACGAGGATGCAGACTATATGTTCTTTCAAGACTTTTTACTGAGGTTTTCTACTGTGGACATCGCATCATTGATCGCACCTCGGAAGCTGTTTATTGAGGTGGGCTCGCAGGACCCAAGGGCTGATTCGGCGTCGAAAAGCTTTTTAGAAGTTAAGGCTATTTATGACCAGCTAAAGCAGCCTCCCGACTCTGTTCAGATGGAGGTAGGAGACGGTGGCCATGAAGTATTCCTCAAGGGATCACTTTGCTTTCTTAAGAAATGGCTGAAATCGTGAGGGATGGTTTGAAAATGCGAAAATTCCCTGTCCGAAGGGAGGATAGATCGGTTGATCCATTTTTTATTCGTCAGGAGGTAGAAAAATGAGAGTTGTGATAACAGGCGGAGCAGGCTTTATTGGGTCCCATCTTGCAGACCACCTCTTGGAGAAGGGGCATCAGGTTGTTGTGATCGATAATTACGCCACGGGACATCGAGACAACCTGAGGCCTCATTCCGAACTTCAGGTGATCGAAGGGACGATCGCACATAGTGAGCTGGTCAACCAGGTATTCGATCAGTTTCAACCCGACCGGGTCGTGCACGCAGCGGCCTCATATAAGGATCCCAATAACTGGAGAGAAGATAGCAGCACTAATGTCCTGGGTACAGCCATCATTGCCCAGGCTGCCGAGCGTCTTAAAGTCATGCGGATGATTTACCTCCAGACCGCCCTCTGTTACGGACTCCGTCCTCTCGAGCAACCGATCACCCTCAATCATCCTATCCGTCCGGAAGGAAGCAGCTATGCCATTAGTAAGACCGCTGGAGAGCAGTATATCGCATTAGGTAGACTGGACTTTGTCTCCTTTCGTTTGGCAAACGTTTACGGACCGAGGAACTTAAGCGGTCCTCTGCCGATATTCTTTCAACGCTTGATAAGCAATAAGCCTTGCTTCGTCGTTGATACGCGCCGTGATTTCATATATGTGGATGATCTGATCGAAATTATCCTGATTGCGCTGGAGGGTTATGGAAAGAAAGGATTCTACCATATTTCTTCAGGAAGAGACTATGCAATTAAGGATCTCTTTGATATGACCGTAAGAGCAATGGGTTTTCGTTGCGAAGGGAATGTGCAGGTTCAGCCACGAAATCCTGACGATGCCCCAAGTATTCTGCTCGATCCTTCTAAGACAGATGAGGATTTTGGTTGGAAGGTGAAGACTCCTCTGGAAACAGGTGTATCCAGGGCAATTGCTTGGTACAAGGAGTTTGGAGTTGGAGACACATATACCCATTTGAAGCAGTTTGCGGAGAATCGATAATCGGAAGACTGGATACGAAGAGGCCGAGGATGATTCATCAGCATATGAAATGGGAAGCCCCAGAATTCACAGATGAGCGCATTCTGGTCATAGGTGGTGCAGGTTTCGTGGGTAGCAATTTGATCAAGTCTCTTCGAGAACATTCTCCCAGTGAAATTGTCATTGTGGACAACTTACTTTCCTCAGAACGATCGAGCGTACATGTATCACCTGAAATTACATTTATAGAAGGTTCGATTGCTGACGACCAGATTCTTCAGGGGTTAACAGACGATTTCGGTTATATTTTCCATTTGGCAACTTTTCATGGAAACCAGAATTCTATCTACGATCCCCTAGCGGACCATGAGAATAATACCCTAACGACCCTTAAGCTTTATGAAAGGGTCAAGAATTTTAAGAAAATTAAGAAGGTGGTCTATTCTTCAGCCGGCTGTACATTTGCTGAAAATACCCTTAATCAGACAGTTGCAATAAGGGAAGATTCTCCTCTTCCAATATACTCCGATACTCCATATCAGATTTCGAAGATCATTGGAGAGCTCTATTCAAACTATTTTTATAGGCAATATCATCTTCCTGTTGTCAAGGTGCGCTTCCAAAATGTCTATGGTCCCGGAGAGATATTGGGAGCAGGGAAGTGGCGTGGAACACTTGCAACCGTTTGGCGAAACGTTATTCCAACATTTGTGTATTGTGCCCTGAAGAAATGGCCATTGATTGTAGAAAACAAGGGGATCGCCACACGTGATTTTATCTATGTCGATGATATCATCAGAGGATTGATGTTATGTGCTATCGCCGGGATACCAGGAGAAGTTTATAATTTAGCAAGCGGTGTAGAAACCTCCATACTAAATGTGGCAACTCTGATCAATTGCCTTACAGGTAACACAGCTGCAATTCAATATGGACCAAAGCGGATATGGGATCATTCAAACAGGCGTTTCGGCAGTACGGTGAAATCGAAGCGCGAACTCGGATTTGAGGCGAAGACCAGTCTCCATGAGGGACTGTCTCAAACGATTGAATGGACACAGCAGAATTCATCTCTGATTGATGCCTGTATTCAAAAGCATTCAGTACACATGGAGAATGCCCCATGCAGTGAACGACCACTTGAAATGTGTCGAATCAGTTGAAGTGCGGTGAAGGCAATGGCCTTACAAAGAAACGGTGGTAAAGTTTAGTCATGTGTGGAATTGCAGGAATATACAGTTTTAAAGAGAACGTGAAGCCGGACAATATAAAAAAAATGACCGACTTCCTTCGACATCGGGGACCGGATGATGAAGGATTCTTGGGGGTCAATTTCGAATCAAAGAAAGTCTATCCCCTCATGGGTAAGGAGAGCAGAGCAGAGGGCCCGAGTATCGATGACTTTGACCAACCTGTCAATTTATTGATAGGGCATCGGAGGTTGTCGATCCTTGATCTTTCTGCGGCAGGCCATCAACCCATGGGGAATGAAGACGGGTCGTTGTGGATCGTCCATAATGGGGAAATCTATAATTACATTGAGATTCGAAAAGAACTGGAGCGTTTGGGGCATTCTCTTCAATCAAAGACCGATACTGAGGTGATCTTGCACGCTTACGAAGAATGGGGAACTGACTGTTTGAACCATTTCAATGGGATGTGGGCCTTTGCCATTATCGATTTGAAAAAGAATAGGATCTTTTGCGCGAGGGACAGGGGAGGAGAGAAGCCCTTTTATTACTTCTTTGATGGGAAACGATTCAGTTTTGCTTCGGAATTGAAGGCCCTTCTTCAAATCGATGGATGGATTGCAGAGCCAAATGAGCAGATTGTAGCTGATTATCTTTTGTTAGGTCTTCAAGATCACACGCCTGAAACTTTTTTTAAAAATATTTATCAATTAAGGCCAGCAGAATATCTCCTCTTAGAAGCAGATAGAATAAGAATACAATCCTATTGGGATATCGAGGATAAGGCAATTCATTTTACTCACGAAAGCGAGTATACGGAACGATTTAAAGAACTCTTAGAAGATGCCATCCGGATAAGA
>MHEF01000096.1:14373-20351 GCA_001805125.1 Nitrospirae bacterium RBG_13_39_12 | reverse complement strand
GAAGATGTTTATGTCCAACAAATCACTCGTGCGGACTCTGTTTCACTGCGCTGCACAGTTCAAACGATGGTGCGGGACGATAAGGAATAAAAAGAGATAAATTATATCCGTCCCGCTACATCGGCGGAGCTGAGCTTGCACTCAGACCAGCTCTTTGCTGGCCGGCTATAATATAAAGAAGGAAATGAAAGGCATGATGAATAGAAGCCGCCCATCAAATCGCTGGAGCACATGTCACTTCGCCTGCATTGCCCCGACAAGTCGGGACGTAGGCTCGTGCCAGCGCTCAGCTCCGTCATTAGGGCAAGGATAGATAATAAAAAATGATAAATCAAATTTGGCAATATAAGATTCAACTCATGCCTGTCATTCTTACTCTTTTAATTTATGAACTCCCGGCCATGATACGTAGAACAAAGAAACTATTCTATGTGCCTATTTACTTTTCAATTTATCCTCTTCGTGAAATTAATCAGAATCTTTCGATCTACCTGGGAGAGGATTATATGATATGCGCCGGATGCGATCTATCGGAAAAAGAGGCAGAAAAGTTAAGAAAAAAAATAATATTTACCTCAATTGTGTCAGCTAGTTTGGATGCACTCGTAATTCCAATAGTTATAGGCTTTATCGCGGCATTCTATCTTCCAGCTACCGTCTTTACACAATTTTTAGTCGCCTTAGTGATTTACAAAATAATTACAGTTACCAACTCATTAAGGACTTTTCACTATTATTCAATTGGCAGCAAGCGGAATCTTGTATTCTTGGCTTTCATATATATTGTGTATATCGGTGTCGCAATAGAAATGCTGAAAACGTCGTATTCGTGGACAAAACCTTTTGTTCTTACAGGTAATTGGTCCGGGCTCTGGTCAGCGCTTACAGCAGTAGTCTTCGGTAAAATTATAGCTCAGGGTTTCGTGCTTGCAGTATTCGTTGCTATCTTTACGAATTATATTGCAGACAGGGAAATTAGGAAAAAAAATGTCGAAAGAAATCAGTAACCAGCTGCTGGAAACTAAATATCTTGTGGACTATTCGATCAGAACGCAAGGATTTAATCGCGCTGTGGCATCTCTGCTTTCAACAGAAATGTACTTTAGGAGGAGCGTTCATCGCCTTATCGAGTATATCGGTTGGGTAATCTTCGGGTTGGTGTGCCCTCATAAACTTTATAGGTTGAGTGTAGGTATGGCCCAAATACAATTAAGACATTGGCGTGATCTTGGATTTATTCGCTCTATGAGTCCTACCGTAGAGAATTTGAGATTGATCACTGATCCGACTACAAACTATATGGCATGCAGAAAATATTTGGTGGCCCGAGGATATACAACAGGCATTTCTTCAAACGAGCTTGCGCGTCTTTACACTGGAAGTGCTCGGAAGTACTACGTTTCAGTTCTGGCAAAAGCAGAAACAATGTGGGACAAAAGCCCTAACAAAGGCATCGAGACCGATGCCGAATAGCGTCGGTTATTTTTTCGCAAAGGAGTCGGTGGCGGCGTGGCTGATGCCGGCGTTAGCCCAAACATGAAGGATAAATAATGGAACCAGTATTTACCGTGCAATGGCCAGAGTTTGTAGTGGCTGAACGGCTTCGGAAACTCCTTCCGGCAAGAAATGGTTATTCAGTCTTGATACCTCTTTCGCGCCAAGAAAAAGGGATTGATCTTGCGGTACTCCGTGCTATGAAATCTGACCAGTCTTTTGTGATAACTATACAAGTCAAAGCATCCAGAACGTACTTACCGCCGCAACCAAAACTAGAAACTACAATCAGATACAAATACTACACATGGTTCAAACGATTCGATGTTCCAGATAGAGCTGATTTCGTAATTCTGTTTGGAATGTACGCACCTGATTTGGGCAGAACACGACGAGTATCATCTACATGGTATCGTGACTGTTCGCTCTTATTTACAAAGGAAGAGATGTGTAATTTCATTGCGAATTGCAAAACAATCAAAGGGAAACCTGATCGAATGTTCGGGTTTGGATTCAACGACTTGTCCTCGATAATTTTGACAAGAGGAGATATGAGCCGATCACAAAAGGACTTCTCCAAATATCTTTTGGACAAAAGAATTAATGAAATTAAAAGACGACTCAAAGGCTAATAAATTCATCCAGCTGACCCCGAATATCCGCTTTTCTTTTTCATGCCCCCGTTTGTGGCGGCGCGGCTCAAGCCCGGCGTTACATGCTTATTTCCTCCTGTAAATAGTTAATAATTTCAGATGCCAATACCTGCGGATAAGTAGGTGTAGTTCACAATTTAGACATAAGGCCCTGGGCAAACCTGGGGCTTTTTATTTTATTTGTTGATCTGCTAATCGTGCATAAGCTGTAATTAAAATAAGGGAACGGGAATGGCAATGGAAAGGGGAAAAGAAAAAGATACCTAAAGTAGCTATCGAATATTCAAAGTTAAATTATACTTGTTACCACGCTTTACATCCGTGGAATTCATGAATAATATAGGCTAATAGGAAGGACGGTGTTTCTTTAGCTCTGCATAAGAAAAAATGGGGCCATCAGTGCAAATGTATTTTCCATCAATATAGCAGTGGCCGCACTTGCCTACCCCGCATTTCATATGTGCCTCCAATGAAGTAAAAATACTCTCTTCATTCATACCCATCATTGAGAGGCTTTTCATTGTTTCAATAATCATAACAGGTGGGCCACAGATAAAAGAATAGGCATTCTTGAATGAAATCTTTGATGTATTCAGGTGTCCTGTCTCGATCCCGACTTTTCTTTGCGAACTATTATCCTTTTTTTCAATGTTATGAATAAGAAGTTGTAATCCTTTTCGAACCCCAAAGATAATATTCAATCCTTTTTTCTGCCATAAATCAATATCATCTTTAAATAGGATCTCACCCGGATTACGGGATCCGCATATAAGGGTAATCCTCTTAAATTTGCTTTTTTCATTCATTACGTTATGGATGAGTGGGCGGAGTGGGACGATACCCAGACCACCGGCGAAAAAAAAGACATCTTTCCCTTTTGCTTTCTCAACAGGGAATGTATTTCCAAAAGGACCCCTTATCCCAATCTTTGCGGGCGGTTTTAACAGGTGCAGAGCAGAGGTGATGAAACCAACACGCCTGATGCATAGTTCGATATATTTATGGAAACCGTATGTTGATGTTATTGATATCGGTATCTCACCTTTACCCCATAATGAAAGCATAATAAACTCGCCGGGTTTATAAAGAAACTGTCTGTACGGTTTTACTTTAAATAATTTAATGTCAGAGGTCATATCCATGATCTCGACAATCTCAGCCTTTAGGGGAAGATATGTATCTTTAATCCTGCTCTTCACCTGCGTCTTCTGTCTCCTATATCGATCTTGTCTACAATTGATGCCATATCTATATGGCCAGGGCATGTAATGGTACATCTTCCACAACCCACGCATCCAAATTTTCCGAAGTGATCCGGATAATATATTAATTTATGAAAATACCACTGTTTAATTCGTGCCCCCTTGTTTTCAGAAGGGTATACATTCCCAGCCATCTTTGTAAAACCTTTGAACATACATGCATCCCATATCCTGAAACGATGGCCTTTGTCTTCGGATTCTGTTCTGTCAAGGACATTAAAGCAGGTACATAAGGGGCATTCATATACGCACCCTCCACATTCGAAACATCTTTTGGCAACCCAATCCCAGAAGCGGTCACTAATTCTTCCGCTCAGGATCTTCTGCCGTGCATTTTCAAGGTTTATCCTTTTTTCAAACTTTGATCTGGAACTCAAAATAATCTCGTACTGGTCTTCATAATCTGATTTCCTAACCTTCGAAAAGAGATGAGCATGGTCTTTAATGAGATTTAGCCCCTGTTCCGAGGCTGTTTCGACAATATATCTGTCACCGAGGTCTGTAAGCTGGATATCAAAATTGGATTTTAGAAAAGGACCTGTACCAAGCCTGAGGCAGAAACAGGTTGTGTCTGGATTATTACAGACGAGGGAAATAAAAATGGTGTTTTTCCTTCTTGACATGTAATAGTCATCAATAAAATTCTCTCCGAAGAATCTATCAAGGAGCGTAATCGCTGAAATATCACATGATCTCACACCAAAGATTAGTCTCTTTGTATTATCTTTAAGGATATCTACCGTACCATCTGAAAACCTGAACATGTCTTCCTTTTGCGGGAAAAGGAATTCTTTGATGGATGGGATGGATGCGGGATAATTGAGTTCAATCTCATGTATGTTCTCAACTGTTTTCAGTACAATATCTTCATTTTCTGAACGCAGCGGTGCTACCAGGGACATCTTTTTTCTTATTTGCCTCAGCAAATATGAAAGATAGTTCTTGTCCAGTATGAAGACCTTGTTCATTTTATTGGTTCTATATTTACTGCACAGACCTTGTATTCAGGTATCTTTGCTATTGGGTCAAGAACCGGGTTAGTGAGAAGATTTACCGCAGCTTCTCTGAAGTGAAAAGGGATGAAAACGACACCCTGAGGAATATTGTCTGTTAAATATACCCCGACCGTTATCCTTCCCCGCCTGGATGATACGCTTACCTTGTTCATGTGTTTTATGTTTAAGGAATCCGCATCTTCAGGGTTTATCTCCATCAGGCATTCAGGATGTTCCCGGTTTAGTGTGGATGTACGCCTGGACATTGTTCCTGTGTGATAATGAAAAGATGTCCTCCCCGTTGTAAGGATGAAAGGAAATTCTTTGTCTGGTGTTTCATCTGGAGGGGTAAAGACAACAGGGATAAAAGTACCGAGTCCCTTTGCAAATTTCTTTCTGTGAAGAAAAGGTGTGCCGGGGTGTGTAACATCAGTGCATGGCCATTGGAGTCCGTAACTATTATTCAGTCTGTGATGAAGTATTCCCCTGTAAATGGGAGTAAGGAGTGCGATTTCCTCCATGATTTCATATACCGCTCTATAGTGCATGTCATAATTCATCTTTTTCGAAAGGGCTGATATAATCTCCCAGTCCGGTTTTGATTCTCCAACAGGTTTTATGGCAGCCCTTATTTTCTGGACACGACGATCAGTATTAGTAAAAGTGCCGTCTTTCTCGGCAAATGTTGCAGCTGGAAGCACAACATCAGCATACTCAGCAGTCTCAGATAGAAAGATATCCTGTACAACAAGAAAATCAAGTTTCTTTAGGGAATCCATCGTATGTGTTATATCGGGATTTGACAGAACGGGATTTTCACCCATTATATACATGGCCCTTATGTTACCTTTTAATGCAGAATCAAACATCTCTGTTAGAGTAAGTCCTGGTGCTGAGGGCAGTCTTGCTTTCCACACTTTTTCGAACTTTTTCCTTGTTTTTGGGTCAATGACTTTCTGATATCCTGAATAGAAATCAGGTAATGCGCCCATATCACAGGCGCCCTGAACATTATTCTGTCCCCTCAATGGATTAAGCCCTGCCTTTGGCAGCCCTATATGTGCTGTAAGCATCGTGAGATTTGCACATGCGCAGACATTGTCAACACCTGTCCTGTGCTGTGTAATTCCCATTGAGTAGAAAAGCATTGCTCTCCTTCTGGTTGCATAAAGTCTTGCAACCTTTTTAACATCCTCTGGAGAGACACCTGTTGTCTGCTCGGTAACCTCTGGTGAATATTGCATTATATTATTTTTAAAGGCATTGAAGTTCTCTGTGCGACGCTTCACAAAAGATATATCCACAAGTTTTTCTTCTATAATCACATACATGATACTATTAAGGAGTGCCACATCAGTACCTATGCGGTGTCTCAGATGGATATGGGCTAATTCTGCAAGCTGAGTCTTTCGCGGGTCTGCTACTATCAGTATGGCACCTTTATCGACAGCTTCGAGCATATGCATTCCAATCATGGGATGTTGTTCTGTAGTATCGGAGCCAAGTACGAGCAATAGACGGGCATCGGCTATTTCGCTGATCGAATTAGTCATAGCACCTGAGCCAAAGGCATC
>MHEF01000096.1:9778-14346 GCA_001805125.1 Nitrospirae bacterium RBG_13_39_12 | reverse complement strand
GCAGAGCCTTGCACAGTGGTCTATATTATTTGTACCGATTACTGCCCTTGCAAATTTCATCATAAGATAATTTTCTTCATTAGTGGATTTTGCAGAACTGAGTATCCCGATAGAATCTGAACCCGATGATTTTTTAATCTCTGATAGTCTGACCACAATAAGGTTTAATGCCTCATCCCAGGATGCTTTCCTGAATGCCCCTTTTTCTTTTATGAGGGGGTATTTTAGCCTGTCCGGATGTTGTATGAATTCAAAGCAATTCCAGCTTTTAACACAAAGGCTGCCCTTGTTTACCGGATGATTTCTGACTGGTGAGACACCTGTAATATTGTCTCCATCTACATGAAGGTATATACCACAGCCACAACCACAGTATGGACAGATGGTAGAAATTTTATCCAAGTTATCTGTCATCGCAATTAAAAAGGAAAATTAAGACGTTCAAATTTAGCCGCCGATTTTTGACATCGGCCTTCTGTAAACTTTTTTATTTTTAATCTGTTTCCTGAAGTGAGTGTCCTGCGGTATAGTGTGGCCTTCGGGCTTTGCTTCAATAGAGAGTTTGATAAGGCGTTCGATTTCTTCATCAGGCGCACCGCTCCGGAGGGCGGGTTTTAAATCTATCTCAGTCTCTGAAAAAAGACATGGCCTTAATTTCCCATCGGCAGTTAGACGGAGACGGTTGCATTCCATGCAGAAATGGTTGCTGAGGGGGCTTATGAATCCTATTACTCCAACAGCACCATCAAATTTAAAGTATCTTGCAGGTCCGGACTTTTTCATATTAACAGGTGTGAGAGGACCTATATTTTCAACAATTGATTTAATTTCGTCTGCTGAAATAAATTTATCTTGACTCCAAGTATCTGTTCCAAAAGGCATGAACTCAATAAACCTTACCTGGTAGGGAGCCTTCATGGTTATTTTTGCGAATTCTTCTATCTCGTCGTCATTGAGTCTGCGGATTGGAACCATGTTTATTTTTATTGGCGATAGACCTGCTCTTTCAGCAGCTTCAATGCCGTTTAAAACAGTATCAATGTCTCCCCCTCTTGTTATTTCTCTATATCTGTCAGGCCTCAGAGAATCGAGGCTTATATTTACCCTGTCAATACCTGCATTTATCAGCCCTTCTGCAAATTGCTCAAGAAGAACACCGTTTGTAGTCAGGCTGAGGTCTTCAATTCCTGCAATTTTTTTTATAGATGCAATAAGATAGGTAACATTCTTTCTTACGAGGGGTTCCCCCCCTGTAATACGTATTTTTCTAAGCCCCAGATTGACAGCAACCCTCAAAATCCTCAATATCTCTTCATAACTGAGGATTTCTTTATGCTCTATTGGTATGAGCCCCTCTGCCGGCATGCAGTAGATACACCGCAGATTACACCTGTCTGTAATAGAAATCCGCATATAATTTATTGTGCGATCAAAACTATCCTTAAGTCTTTTCATTTTTTCTTTTTTTCAGTATTTACCCTGATATTTTCTGTGTTTTTTTCCAGATTCTTCTCTGCAAGCTTTGCCTCTCTGGAATCGGGAAAGCGGTCTATTAATTGCTCAAGTATTATCTGCCCGGTTTTTTTATCACCTATTTCAATAAATGAAAGTCCCTGTTTTAAAAGGGCACCAGGGGTCTTCGGGCTTTTTGGAAATTTTTTTATTAACGTTTCATAAGAAAGAATTGCATTCTCGAAGTCATCTTCCCAGTAATATGTTTCTGCGATCCAGAATTGTGCATTATCAGTAAGTTCATCCTTGGGAAAGTCTTTCAAGAAGTCCTCGAACATTTTTCTTGCAGCTTTATACTTCTTTCCCACGAAAGTATTATATGCTGCAGTATACCTTGCTTCCTTATCATTTGCTGTTAAAGATTTTGCAGCCTGGTCTTCTTGCAGTTGTGACTCTTCTTCAATGTCTTTTTCTTGTTTCTGGATAGTTTCTTCCTGTGCGGTCCGGCTTTCTAAAGCGCTCAGCTTTTCTTTTATATCTTTTATTTGTCCTTCAAGATTTGCTATCTGTGATTTTATGAGTTCGATCTCTGCAGCAGAGTTTTTCAGTGCGGTTTCAGTGAAGTATTTGTTTTCATCGAACCTGCCGCTAAGAATCTGGATGTCTTTCGATACGTTGGAAAGATGGGATTGTATTTCTGCCTGGCTTAATCTTACTACATTGAATGAGTCTTCTTTAGCAACTCCTGATGTTTTTTCTTTTAAAGTGTTCAAATCATTTTTTACTGATAGAGATTCTTTTTGAAGGTTGTTTATATCCCGTTTGAGCAAATCATGATCTTCTGTCGTAACGCAGGCCTGCAATAAACTGAAAACAAAAAGCAGCAAAAAGTAAAAATAAATTATAAACTTTGGACCTTGAGACACGAACTTTTTATGCACTATCTGCCAGCCTCCTTTAGGATAACAAAATGTGCCCGTCTGTTTTTTATCAGGCATTCTTCTGTTTCCTCAAAACAGAGCGGTTTCTCTTCACCGTAGCTTAACATCTCAATCCTGTTTGATGCTATACCGAGAGCAACAAGGTAGTCCCTTGTTGACTTCGCCCTTCTGTCCCCAAGCGCAAGGTTATATTCGTTTGTTCCCCTTTCATCACAATGTCCTTCAATTAAAATTATTGTATGGGTATTTTTAAGCATCCAGGAAGCAACTTCTTGCAGAATGGGCTTTGCATCCGGTCGAATATCATACTCGTCGTAATCAAAGTAAATGTCTTTAAAAGAATCTTCTTCTTCAATATATTTTGGTAGTTCCTCTTTTGTCTGTATTTTTGCGAGCCGCTGTTCTGTTATTCTTTCTTCGGGTTTGACCTCGGGAGACTCTTGCAGCGTTTTCATTGGTTGTTGTATCTCTGGTTGCTGCTGTATCTCCGGGTGGACAATTCTTTTCTGCGAACAGTTGGTCAGCAGAAACACAGATGTTAGTAATAAAAATGATAAAAAAAGCTTTTTCATAGTGCCTCCTCTTAGTTTTTTAAAATAGGTTTAATTATAATTGTTTACCAGTAATATTTAATCAAGGGACCATCTGGGGCCTGATGCTCTCAAATTTTTAGGTGTAATCCTTTTTTGAGATTCACCGTTTGCCCTCATAATATATATGCCCTTGCCACCGTTCCTGTCAGAGGAAAAAGTTATGTATCTTCCATCGGGAGAAAATGACGGATCTTCGTTGTTCCCCAAGGTTGTAAGCTGTGTGAGTCCTGTACGATCAGGCCTGACCGTGAATATCTGGTTTTTCCCCCGTCTGCCTGTAAAAACAATTCTGTCACCTGTTGGAGACCATGAAGGAGAGGTATTGTAAGACCCTTCAAATGTTATTCTCCTGACATCCGAGCCGTCTGCACGCATTATATAAATCTGCGGGCTTCCTCCCCTGTCTGATACGAACGCAATATAGTTGCCATCAGGAGAAACAGCAGGTGATACATCTATACCGTAAGATGAAGTTATTTTTGTAGTTTGATTGTTTTTCAGATCCGATTTGTAAATGTCAGAAGGCCCTTCTTTTGTTGAAGAAAAGATGAAAACATTCCCTTCAGGGAAAAAATCTCCAACCATATTCGTCCCTTTTGAGAAAAAAACTTTCCTCTCACTCATGCTAATGAAGTCTAACAAATAAATTCCCCATTGTCTATTCCTTTCAGCTGAATAGATTAGTTTTTTACCATCTTTTGACCAGCGGGGTGGAAGGATAATGTTCCCTTTCAATCCCATGCTTGTAATTCTGTTTCCGTCCCAGTCCATAATATAAATCCCCATCCCTTTTTTGTCCTCTGCAACAAATGAGATTCTTGATCTGAAAATCCCGGTCTCACCGGTAAGTTTAAAATAAATATCATTTGCGACAGCGTGAGAAAGAGGCCTTATGAATTCCTTTTCTGCCTTATATTCTTTTTTGAGTATCTCTTTACCTTCAAAGACATCATATAGTGACATTGTAACCGTTAAATCTTTACCCTCTTGAACAGAACCCTTCACTACCGCCTCCACTCCGATAGGAGTCCAGTTTTTCGGATTAAATGGTTTGGAAGGGTCTTCCAGGTAGGCGTCTCTGTCGATATATTCAAAAAGACCTGTAAATTGGAGGTCGTCCCTTATAATATCTGATATTTCCTTGCCGGAAGGTCCGGAAAACGCCTGTATTGCAATCGGGAGTGTTTTAAAGGCAGGTGAACTTATGTCAATATACACCTTTGCTTCAACAGCAGTTAGCAGTAAACAGTAAGCGGTAAGCAGTAAAAAGGTACTGATGATAATCTTAGCCTTTATTTTCACGGATAGAACCTTACACCTACTTCCATTTCATAAGGGGGCGGCGACAGCGGGCTTGCCTTTGCGAGAGCTTTAATAACTGATCTGTCAAAAAGTGCGTTTCCTGAGCTTTTTTCTATCTTCTGCACAGTAGCTGTGCCGTCTTTCAATATTCTTATAGACACGACGGCCTCAATATTTTTCTGCCCTGTATCCGGGAAGACCCACTGCTGCCATATCTCTCTTGTTATTTTAGAAAAATAAGCATCAAATATGGTTCCATTCCCTTTGGATGCAGGGATTA
>MHEF01000096.1:7809-9754 GCA_001805125.1 Nitrospirae bacterium RBG_13_39_12 | reverse complement strand
CCCCGCCGGCTTTAAGAGAAATGGTTGAACGGAGCCGGGCAATTTTTTCGACTTTCTTTTTAGCTTCAATCTCAGAAATTTTATCTTCTACCATTTTTTTTCTTTTAGACAATTCTTTCGAGTTCTCTTTCTTGGATATTTCCTTTATATTCTCTTCAGGAATATGTGCCAGTGAAGGGTTAGAGTCTTCCACAGGCTTCTCATCATCAATCTTTGCGGGAACATCAGGGCTTACAAGGGTAACAGTATAATGCAGCGGAATGATAATCTTATTGGACTGTTTCATTATGAGAAATACTGTTAAAAAAGCTGTAAGGTGAATTGCAAAGGATAAGAAGGTTGTTTTCTGGAGGCTTGGTCCCCTCATTTCAGGCTTATCTTAGGTTCAGTAATCATACCGAGCTTTTCTATGCCTGCCTCCTTAATTTCACCCATGACTTCAACAACAAGACCATATGGTACGTCTTTGTCTGCTTTTAAGAATACATTGGGATTCAGTTTGCTTATTGCGTCAAGTTTACGTCTCATCTGGTTTATTGAGACAGGGTTTTCGTTCATGTAGATAGTTCCTCCCTTTTTTATGATAAGGGTAATTCTCTCCTCAGGCGGAAGGTCTTTGCCTTTTGCTTTCGGGAGGTTTACATCTATACCCTGTTGGAGGAGGGGTGCTGTCACCATAAAGATAACGAGAAGGACGAGCATGACGTCAACAAACGGTGTTACGTTTATTTCTGAGAGGACATTTCTTTCCCTATTGAACTTCATGGCGTTCCTTTTGTAAAGAAGTCAATTAGCTCTTCCGAAAAATCCTCCATCTCAATTATCATTCTTCTTGCCATGCTCAGATAGTAGTTGTATGCGATAACAGCAGGTATTGCAGCAGCAAGACCTGCTGCGGTTGCTATAAGAGACTCTGCAATCCCGGGTGCAACAACAGCAAGTGAGGCAGAACCGGCGCTTCCGATCCCTCGGAAGGAATTCATTATTCCCCAGACAGTTCCGAATAGCCCGATGAATGGTGTTGTTGAGCCGGTAGTTGCAAGGAAGTTAAGATATTTTTCGAGTTTTGCTGACTCAAGTGCGCCGTATCTTTTCAGAAGTCTTTTAGTCTCGGTCTTTCCCCTGTGCATTTCGTCCATATATACAGCTTTGAATATGTTTGCTATAGGGCTGATAGTCAAGTTTTTTGTTGCCTGATAAAGCCCTTTCGGGTCTTTAGCTGACCTGTATGCCCGCAGAAACTGGTCAGTCTCTTTATTCGCCCTTGAAAAATATTTGTGTTTAAAGAATATTATTGCCCATGATACTATTGAGAAAAATAAAAGTATAATAAGAACGCCCTTAACAACATATCCTGCCTGCAGTATTAACTGAATGGCTGAATCTTTCATAATTACCTCATATTATATATAATTTAAACCAAGCTATATTTAAAAAATTTCAGGCCTAAAAGCCAATTATGTTCTGTTATAATAACTTAATTTGCAATAATATTCTATCGGCTATCGTTATCGGAGGGGTTGCCGAGCGGTTTAAGGCGACGGTCTTGTTCGCCTCGGCGAATCCGCCTGGGGCGGAAAAATCGTTGTAAGGGTAAAGGATGAACAAAGCATTTGTATATGTTTTAGGATGTAAAGACCAGAAATTGTATATCGGTTCAACGAGAGACTTAATGAAAAGAATCAAAGATCATGAAATGGGACGCGTGAAAACTACCAAGAGCCAACGTCCTGTTCAACTTGTTTATAGTGAAGAGTTTGAAAATTATACAGATGCCAGAAAAAGAGAGATTTATTTAAAGACTGGAACAGGTCGCGATTGGTTGAAATCAAAAATGGAGGGGTTGCCGAGCGGTTTAAGGCGACGGTCTTGAAAATCGTTGTAGGGGTGACTCTACCGTGAGTTCGAATCTCACCCCCTCCGCCATTCTTTATTTCCGCAGGTT
>MHEF01000096.1:3955-7788 GCA_001805125.1 Nitrospirae bacterium RBG_13_39_12 | reverse complement strand
TTTGTCTGAAGGGTAAACAGAGAATTTGACATTTTTAATTTTCGATAGTACTTAGCAGCCCTCGGACCGATACTCCCCAAGCGTATTTAAAGAAAGACTAAACGGAGTCCTAAAATCTATCGGGGCGTTACGTTCTATGTCTAATCAGCATCTCTATGGAGACCCCATGACGGAGACCCCATGAGATGTAACTTACAGGAAGTATTTTTTTAAATGGGGTATTTAGGTTAAATAATAATCTTTAGAGACCCAGAGCTTCGATTATTCTTTTTTTCTGTTTTTCAATGACCTTCTGTCCCAGTTCCAGGTTTTTTACAACTTCCTTTTTGGCGCTGTCAGACAAGTCAACGCCTTGCTTGATTATATCTGAAACCCTGTCTTTTACATCATCGGCAAAATCATTTATCCCATCGATTGTATCCTCAACCAAAGTTACAGTTTCCTTTCTAATACGTCTTGCGGTCTTTGAAATATCCTTCCGTGTCTGCTTACCTGATTTCGGTGCATAAAGAAGTGCAATAACGGCGCCAATGATTCCGCCTAGCAAAAAAGCACCCGCAATCTTTTTGGGGTCATCCTCCATGGTCTCCTCCTTTTTGATATATTGTAGTTTAAATTTAGCAGTTATGAGTAACAGAGTCAACTATAAGGAATAAGTTATATTAGAAATAAAGGTTGCATTTTAAAAGGATTTATTTGAAAATTAAACATGCCTGAGGACAAAAAAAGCATAACTGATAAATTTAAAACCACTCAGTGGAGAATTGCCATTGCTGTTTTATTCATTTTTCTTTTTTTATACCTCTGGAACCAGTTATTCAGCTTTAAACCTCCTGAGCAATATAATGTCAGTTACAGCCAGTTTATTGAACAACTTAATTCAGATAACGTTAAATCCGTAACAATCACTAATTTGCAGATAAATGGGGAGTTTAATAAAGAAATAAATATTCAATTACCAGGTGAGAAAAAACAAACAGCTGTAAGAAAATTTAAGACTTTTCTGCCTTCTTTCCAGGGGGAAGGACTCATTGCAAAACTTGAGGAGAAAAATGTGGTCATCAATGTTGAGTCTTCTGAAAAAGAAGGACTTCTATGGCAAATTTTAGTAGGTGTCTTACCATGGGCGCTCATTATCGGGGTGTGGATATTCATCATGAGGAGAGCTCAGCAAAAGATTCAAGGGGGACCCGGCGGGCTTTTCTCTTTTGGCTCAAGCAAGGCTAAAGTATATGATGCCCAGAAACCCGGCATAACCTTTAAAGATGTAGCAGGTATGGAAAATGTGAAACAGGAACTAAGGGAAACAATAGAATTTCTTAAGAGTTCTGAGAGGTATGCAAAACTTGGCGCTAAAGTGCCCAAGGGGGTTCTTTTAGTCGGACCGCCTGGGACGGGAAAGACTCTGCTTGCGCGTGCTGTGGCAGGGGAGGCAGGAGTTCCCTTTTTCAGTATCAGCGCCTCGGAATTTATAGAGATGTTTGTAGGAGTTGGTGCTTCGCGTGTCAGGGATTTGTTCCAGAAGGCAAAAGCGTCTCATCCAAGCATAATCTTTATTGATGAACTTGATTCAGTCGGCCGCACCCGGGGTACCGGTTTTGGGGGCGGACATGATGAAAGGGAACAGACGCTGAACCAGATTTTAAGTGAAATGGACGGGTTCGACCCTCACGAAGAGGTAATTGTCATAGCAGCAACCAACAGGCCGGATGTCCTTGACCCTGCACTTCTGAGGCCGGGCCGTTTTGACAGGCATGTCTTAATTGACAGACCGGGGTTGAAGGAGCGTAAGGGGATCCTCGAGGTTCATACAAAAAATAAAAAATTGGCAGAAGGCGTTGACCTGGAGAAAATTGCGAGGGGAACTCCCGGCATGACAGGTGCTGACCTTGAAAATATAGCAAATGAAGCTGCTCTCATTGCAGTCAGGAAGAATAAGGAAAAAATAGACATAGATGATTTTGAAGAGGCAAGAGACGATGTCCTTATGGGTTCAGTAAGAGAAGAAACCATTAGCGAAACAGAAAAAAGGATAACCGCATATCATGAAGCAGGTCATGCCATTGTTGCCCGCGAACTGCCCGGAACAGATCCAATTCATAAAGTCAGCATTATACCTCGCGGCATGGCTATGGGTGTGACACAACTTCTGCCGGAAGAAGACAGGCACTACTACCCTAAAACATATCTCATGAACAGATTAAGTGTAGCTCTTGCCGGAAGAGTTTCAGAGAAGATTATCTTTAATGATACGAGCAGCGGGGCACAGAATGACCTGAAGGAGGCAACCTCTCTTGCAGAAAAGATGGTAGCACAATGGGGCATGAGTGAGAAAATCGGGCCTATAAACCTCGGGAGGGGTGAAGAACATCCTTTTTTAGGCAGGGAACTTGCCCAGCCAAAACGCTACAGCGAAGAGATGGCATGGCTTATGGATCAGGAAATACAAAAGTTAATAATTGAAGCTGAAAACAGGGCAGAAGAGATATTGAAAAATAACAGGGTTGCCCTGGAAAATTTAGCTGAAGCGCTTATAAAAGATGAGGTGCTGGAAAGAGCTGATGTGGAGAGGATAATAAAAGAATCTAAAGAAAAAGGGAAGTCAGAAAATCCCGGATAGCTAAATAGGTTAATTCAGTTTTTCATAATTTTGTAAATAATCTGGATTAACCCGAAAAATGCAGTTAGATTTTAAATCTTGTAGGCACATATGCATCATAATCTCTTGAATGCAGGATTTGCGCATGCATGGTTATTTAAATGATATGAATGAAAACGTGCACGTTATCTGAGTCATTAAACCGCTCACAAAGGAGCTGCTCAAGAGCTTTTGCTACACATATGCCTACCGTGAATTGCATTATTTGGATTAGTGGTGACTATTAGCAAGCATTGCAAACTCTTCAATACTCAAAGTCTCAGGTCTTCTTTTCGGGTCTATGCCTGCGTTAGTCAGCCATTCTTTAACATCTCCGCTGAAACTCTTAAGAGAGTTCGAGAGAAACTTTCTCCTTTGAGAGAAGGCAGTTTTTACCAGTGAGAAAAAGAATTTCTCATTATCGACATTAACAGACGGTCTTTCAAGAACTTTGAAATGGACGACGGCCGAGTCGACCTTTGGCACAGGCCTGAAAGCCCCTTTAGGAATAATGAATTCAAGTCCTGGTTTTGCGTAATATTGGACCATGATTGACAGCACGCCGTAATCCTTTCCCCCGGGTCCTGCTGCTATTCTTTCTGCAACCTCTTTCTGAACAGTCAAGGTCATAGATTCAAGATTTTTTTTCACCTTATAATCCACCGATTCCATATTTGCTAAAGGGGGGCGAGGGGGGATTATTTCTTTTGCTCTTTGTGTATCCACAGGTTGAGTACGGCCTATTTCAAGAAGTCTGAAGATCAGAGGGGTTGTAATATAGTATGGGATATTCGCAACTGCTTTAAATTTACTAAGTTGTTCATATGGGTATTTCAGTGCGTCTTTACAAATAAGCTCAACATTTTCATATCCGGCGAGTTCTTTTGCAAGATTTCTGAAAAGTTCTTCGTCAAGTTCGATCGCAATAACTTTCCTGGCCTCTTCAGCAAGCATCTTTGTGAGACTGCCATGACCAGGCCCTATTTCTACTACAAGGTCTTCGGTGTTAAGCTGTGCTGCCTCAACTATCTTTTTGAGAATTGAAGGGTCATAAAGGAAATTCTGTCCTAAATATGTCTTTGTCATTTTTATATTATCCACTATTTAAGACTCTAATCCAACAATTAAAATCCTGGATAATGTAATGCTTTGTTCCTGGTATGAGTTTAATGGTTTCTATATGGGGGAAAAGAGA
>MHEF01000096.1:0-3603 GCA_001805125.1 Nitrospirae bacterium RBG_13_39_12 | reverse complement strand
GGGAGTATCAGACGGTGATATTAGGGGCGTTGCTGCATGACATAGGAAAAATGCTTCAAAGGGGAAGTTTCGGATTGCTCGATACAAAAGGTCAACATCCTCAGGTATCATCTGACTTCGTGAGTGCCTTTAGAAATTTCTTCTCAAATTTTATAGATTTTGATTTATTCCAGACTCTTGTACAGCGGCATCATGAAGATGCAAGATTTTTTAAAGATAATTTGCTCTGTCAAAATGCTCCTGAAGAATACAGGGCTCTAAGCTATCTTGTAAGCCGGGCAGACAATTATTCATCATCAGAACGAGGTAGAAAATCTGACGATTATCAGGATTATAAGGAGACACCAATGGTATCAGTATTCAGCCGTATTAAGCTTGACAAAGAACATCCCCAATTACATAGATACCATCCAAATATTCTTGCACCTGAAAATACATTTCCTGAAGAATTTGATTTGTACAGAGATAATGAACTGAACAATCACCTTCAAAAATTCGGAGAAGATTTCAGGAAAATAGAAAAAGATGCAAAGAAGAGTAATCTCCATGATTTTGATGCAATGTTTCCAAATATATTGACGATCTTGGCTAAATATGCCTGGTGCATTCCAAGCAATACCCAGGAGGAAATACCGGATGTTTCTTTGTTTGATCATTTGAAAACAACTTGTGCAATTGCAGCATGTCTTTATCGATACCATTCCCCTACTTTTAAGGAAAAAGAAATAAAGGAAGACAAAACTGATAAATTTCTTCTTTTGGTCGGCGATCTTTCAGGTATACAAAAATATATATTTAATATCACGCATATTGGTGCTGGCGGGGTTGCTAAGAGATTACGGGCAAGGTCATTTCAACTAAATATTATTTCAGAAATAATCAGCCATAAGATATTACATGCTTTCAGTCTTCCCCTTGCAAACATACTGATGGTATCTGGCGGTAAATTTTATATACTTTTGCCAAATTTAAAAGATTCATATGAAAAAATAGTGTCTCTCAAGAAGGATATTGATTTTTGGTTCTATAAAAATCTCAACGCTGAAATTAACTTAAATATTGCAACCATGTCGTTATCCGGCAGTGATTTTAGGAATTACAGCGATGTAATGAAGAAGATAAATCAGTTGCTTCAGCGAACAAAGAATAGACCATTTGAAAGTATCTTAATAGATAGCGGGTTATGGAAACATAGCGCAACATCACTAAATATCGATTTTGAGCATGAGGAAAAACTTTGCAAAGCCTGCAATAAATTTCCGGGACAGCAACAGGAAGATGGCAAATTCATCTGTAAACGGTGCACAGATGACAAGGAAATAGGCCAAAAATTGCCCAAAATTAAATACATTGCTTTCTATGAAAAAGACTTGGGCGAATTTAAAGATTATCTTGGATATTCCTTTGATCTTTTGGGCAATATGAAACACATAAAACCAGATGCATACCTTGTGATGAATATTGAAGAACCGGTTTTAGACTGTAGATTGCCCGTAATGCATCGCTTTACAGCAAATTATGTCTCAACGTTTATCAGTGAAAATGATTGTGATGCTTGCAAGGAAGGTGGCAATTGTTCTGAAAAAGACCATGCAATTGTTGGCCAGCCTAAATATTTTGAGTGTATTGCTAATGAAAGCAACGGAAGAAAAATGCTCGGTTATTTAAAGGCAGATGTGGACAATCTTGGGGCAGTATTTGCTTTTGGTCTTCAGGAAAATAACAGCATATCCCGTATATCAACACTTAGCCGTATGCTGGATACATTTTTTTCAGGATATATGCAGAAGCTTATAGAAGGTAATTATCCGGAACTTTATACAGTCTATTCCGGCGGCGATGACATCTTAGTCATTGGACCGTGGGATTCTATAGTAAATTTTGCAGTTGAATTGAACGACGAATTCAATAGATTTACTTGCAATAATAAAAACCTTACTCTTTCCACAGGTATTGCGTTTGTAAAACATAATTATCCTGTTTTCCATGCAGTTGAAATGGCAGACAATGCACTTGATCTTTCAAAAGATATGGGGAAAGACAGATTGAATTTGTTCGGTCAAACCTTAAAATGGGATGAAGCCCCGGACGTAATCCATGAATGTGAAAGATTGGCGAAATGGATTGAACAAAAACAGGTTTCTTCAGGATTTGTTAGAAACCTGCTCATTTATTCATGGATGAATAATGAATTTAATTCGACAAGAAAAACAGAGTTCCTGAGATTCCTGCCACTTATGACATATGATATCGCAAGAAATCTGCCTTCAGCTAACGATAAGAATCCTGAAAAGAGAGACATCCGAGAATGGGCAGAAGATATAAAAGACTTGAAAAGTCGAAAACTCAAGCACCTCGGAATAATAGCTAATTACGCTCTGACAGCTAATAGAGGAGGGAAGAATGAGTGACATGAAAAGTGCTTTTGAAAAAGCAGGCATAAAGGAGAACGGAGGTAGAAAAATGAGTAAGACTTGCAGGATTTGCAAAGTACCTTTAAAGGATGATAAATACGATACTTGTTATAAATGCAGTCAAAAAAACAAAGCAACACATGAGAGCCTTCCGCCTGAATATTTAACCAAACTTTCACAAGGCTACTTCGACGGCAATGGAAATCTTTGGGAAGATTTTGTTACAACGATGGCGAATAACATAGCTCTGTCATTTAAAGGACTGAAAAATCACCAGTTAAGACGTTTCTATGAACATGCAAAGGCTGCTGAAAACAGGCTGAAAATGACCGGTGATTGGGATGCTGTAAATGTGGATGTGAAAAAATTAGTCCCTTTTATTTCAGAGGCTAAAGGGAAAGATAAGATTCCCCCAAGTTTCTATGAATTTATTGACAAAAATATTAAAGTCATAAAGGAACGAAAGGATTTCGAGAAAGGGTTTATTGAGCATTTTCAGGCGGTAGTAGCATTTTTTACATATCACTATCCAAAAAGTTAAAGGAGGATAAAGATGAAACTTGTAGGTTATAAGGTAATAACAGGCACATTGAGATGTGACACTGGATTGCATATCGGAGGCTCGGCTGATCAGATAGAAATTGGAGGGGTGGATATGCCCATTATAAAGCACCCCGTAACTGGAGAACCATTTATTCCGGGTTCGTCTTTGAAGGGGAAAATGAGATCTCAATTGGAGAAAAAGCTTGGCAAGTTCACACAAAATGGCGAACCCTGTGGTTGTGGCCAAGCAGATTGCCTTGTTTGTAAGGTGTTCGGTCCTCATAAAAACCCGAAACATAATCTTGGTTCTACACGTATCCTTGTCAGAGACGCTTTTTTTAATAAAACAACCAAGGAGAAATATGAGCAGTTAGCAAAGGAGAAAGGGCTTTCTTACATTGAAAAAAAGACGGAGAATCTTGTGTTAAGAACTACAGGAACTGCTAAAGATCCACGTTCACAGGAACGAGTTCCAGCAGGTGCAGAGTTTGATATAGAAATAGTTCTTCAAGCCTATGATACTGATGGTGACGGCAATGCATTAATTGATTTTGTTAAAGAGGGATTAAGACAGGTACAAAGTACCTACCTTGGCGGTTTTGGCAGTAGAGGTTCAGGAAAGGTAAGTTTTTATAATTTGAAACTT
>MHEF01000095.1:12134-14134 GCA_001805125.1 Nitrospirae bacterium RBG_13_39_12 | reverse complement strand
TTCAGCATAAAAGGGCGTTTTATCCAAAAGCAAGTCTCCCTCATTCCCTTCTTTCATTTCATTAACTGGTTCGCCATTTTTAAAGATATCTACAATGACAGACTCTGTTTTTAAGTTTTCGTATCCTACGAATTTTGAGTGGGGATATCCATGTGCTTCAATTGTAGGCATTGGCGCAATGATATTTATACTTCCGATATTTCTCCTTGATTTCTCTCGCTGTAACTCCATTTCCTTCTGAAAACCTTCTTCATCAATTGTGAGCCCTGCATCCATTGCAATATCTCTGGCAAAATCAAAAGGAAATCCATGGGTATCGTAAAGTCTGAATACTTCCCCTCCAGGGATGACCTTGCTTCCTTCCTTTTCTGCTGACGATATAATATCGTCAAGTAAGTTCATGCCAGCTTCAATAGTTCTTAAAAAACTTTCTTCCTCAATTTTAAGAAGTTTTTGAATCCTGTTTGCTTCTATTTTGATTTCAGGATAGATATTGCCCATGGTATCAATGACAGAGTCAGTAAGTTTATAAAGGCACGGTTCATGTATATCGAGAAGCCTTGCATGTCTTGACGCCCTGCGGATTACTCTTCTAAGTATATATTCCCTTCCTTCATTTGAAGGTGTAAGTCCTTCAGAAAGTAAAAAAACTATTGCACGTATATGATCGGCAATGACCCGGAACGATGCCCCTGTTTCCTGCGAAGAAGTATATTTTTTACCCGACAGGGTGGAAATATCTCTAATGATCGGTTCGAACAGGTCTGAATCAAAATTGCTTGTCTTGCCTTGAAGGGTTGCGCTGATTCGTTCGATACCCATTCCTGTGTCTATACTTGGCTTTGGAAGGTTAGTAAGTTTACCATTTTTATCTTTGTTATATTGCATAAATACGAGGTTCCAGAGTTCAAGAAACCTGTCGCATTCGCATCCAACAGCACATTCAGGCTTGCCGCATCCTATATCGCTTCCCTGATCTATTATTATTTCGGAGCATGGTCCACAGGGTCCTGTATCACCCATCTGCCAGAAGTTGTCCTTTGCACCGAGCCTTACTATCCTGTTATCAGGGATCCCTATATATTTGGACCAGAGTTTTGCCGCTTCGTCATCTTCCTCATACACAGAAACGTAGAGTTTTTCTTTTGACAATTTGAAAGGATCGGTTAAAAGCTCCCAGCTGAAAAGGATTGCTTCCTTCTTGAAATAATCACCGAAAGAAAAATTGCCCAGCATCTCGAAGAAAGTATGATGTCTCAAAGTATGTCCGACATTTTCAAGGTCACTGTGTTTTCCGCCTGCGCGCATGCATTTCTGGATTGAGACAGCACGCTTATATGGGCTTTTTTCTTCTCCAAGAAAGATTGTTTTGAACTGGACCATCCCTGCATTCACGAAAAGAAGAGTAGGGTCGTTCCATGGTACCAGAGGAGAGCTGGGTACTATATTGTGCTCTTTTGATTTAAAGTATTCAAGAAAGGTTTTTCTTATATCCGCACTATTCATCCTTCTCCTGCGTGATTAATAGATATTGCTTAATATGGAGGTTAGAGGCTATTTAAAATATATTAATTCACCGTCAAAGAAGAGAAGAAGCTTTTCACCGACAACTCCCAATGTACCTCTTCTGGAATAAATCCATTCTTCTCTTGTTTTATTATTATAAGGTTCAAGTATCCTGATAGAATCGGGAGAACCCCATGCGTACCTGACCTGTTCCTGTGTCATTCCGAGATCGACCTGTTCTTTTCTGATGTTATCCTGGACATTGCCTGGATAATTCTTGATTTCCTCTTCCGTGTATCTTATTGATTTTGTGCAGCCTGTCTGTAATAGTAGGATTATGACCGAAATTAAAATAACAGCTTTTTTCATTTCATCCCTCCTTAATGGTTTTGTCTTTAAGTACTGACATTATTATCTCTGTAGAGTAACCTCTCCTGAAAAGCAAATTATATAATCTCCTCTTAGCAGTATCTTGAGAACATTTTTTCAGTGTC
>MHEF01000095.1:3961-12124 GCA_001805125.1 Nitrospirae bacterium RBG_13_39_12 | reverse complement strand
TATTTTATTGTTGAAGAAGCCACAGGTTTTGTGAACCCTTTTTTAGAGAGTCTTTCTGCAAGTTCTTTTTCGCTTCTTCCTCTATAGCTAAGGAGTTTAAAGGCGTATTGCTTTGCCTTATCTTGCAAACCTGTCAATTTTCATTTTGTCCTTCTCAGCAGTTTTAGCAGTTTTAGCAGTTTTCTCTTCAGGTTGAGTCTCAGTTATATCTAAAGAAAGATCGCTTGTGGATTGTATGCCCTTTACCTTAAGAGCAAAATCATCAGGGTTAGTAGCCCTTCTAAGCGCCTCTTCATATGTTATAAGCCCTGACTTAAAGAGGCCGAATAGTGATTGGTCAAAGCTCTGCATGCCGTAATGCAACATGCCCTGTTCAATTACATCGGGAATTAATCTTGATTTATCCGGGTCCAGGACACAATCTTTTATTGTTGCTGTAGCTACAAGAACTTCAACTGCGGGAACCCTGCCTGTACCGTCAGCCCTCGGCATGAGCCTCATGGAAATAATACCTTTAAGTACTGAAGAAAGCTGCATCCTCACTTGTTTATGCTGATAGGGAGGAAATACAGAAATGATTCTGTTGACTGTCTCGGTAGCATCTATTGTATGAAGTGTGCTTAAAACAAGGTGACCTGTTTCAGCAGCAACCAGTGCTGTCTGTATAGTTTCGAAATCGCGCATCTCACCAACAAGAATGACATCAGGATCCTGTCTGAGGGCCTGACGCAGTGCTTTGCTGAAGGACTCTGTATCGCTTCCAATCTCCCTCTGATTGACTATGCTTTTCTTGTCCCTGTGCAGATATTCTATGGGATCTTCAATGGTCATGATATGTTCTGTTCTGTTTGAGTTAATCTGGTCTATCATTGAAGCCAGGGTTGTTGATTTCCCGCTGCCTGTTGTTCCTGTAACAAGTATCAACCCTCTTTGTTCCATAGCAATCTTCTTAATAACATCGGGCAGGAGCAGTTCCTCAATTGTAGGAATCCTCATAGGAATAACCCTGAAGACCATGCCAATCGTTCCCCGCTGTATGAATATATTACATCTGAACCTTCCAAGTCCCGGGACGCTGTATGCAAGGTCAATATCATTTCTCTTTTTAAATATTTCGCTCTGTCCGGGTGTCATTACTGAAAAAGCTATCTTCAGTGCATCTTCCTGGCTGATCTTTTTCTCTGATGTAAGTGGTGTAAGCTCTCCGTGAATCCTGAGTATCGGTGGTGACCCGACTTTTATATGAAGATCTGAAGCTTTTACTGAATGCGCTTTCTTTAAAAGCTCATTTATATCCATTATTACCTCCTTAGGCTGTATGATTCAATGATTTTATTCTCGATTTCTTTAGAAATATCAGGGTTATTTTTTAAAAATATTTTTGCATTTTCACGTCCCTGTCCGATTCTGTTGCCTCCATAGCTATACCATGCTCCAGCCTTGTCAATAATACCTTTTTCTATACCAAGGTCAACGGTTTCCCCGATACGTGAAATCCCTTCATTGAAATAAATATCAAATTCTGCCTGTTTAAACGGAGGTGCTAACTTATTCTTTACCACCTTAACCCTTACCCTTCCGCCTATTGTCTCCTGGTTTTCCTTTATGTTTTCAATTCTTCTTATATCCAGTCTCATTGATGCGTAAAATTTAAGTGCAGTTCCTCCTGTCGTTGTCTCGGGACTGCCGAACATAACACCGATCTTCATCCGTATCTGGTTTATGAATATAACAGTTGTCATGGATTTTGAGATTGCAGCAGTCAGTTTTCTTAATGCCTGGCTCATTAGTCTTGCCTGAAGTCCTGGAAGTGAATCACCCATCTCCCCTTCTATTTCCGCCCTGGGAACGAGGGCAGCTACCGAATCTATTACGACTACATCGACAGCCCCGCTTCTTACAAGGGCTTCAGCAACCTCAAGGGCTTGTTCTCCGGTATCGGGTTGTGAGACAAGCAAATCTTCTATTTTAACACCAAGTTTCTGGGCATATTTGATGTCAAGTGCATGTTCGGCATCTATAAAGGCTGCGATGCCTCCGCCTATCTGAGCCTGCGCTATGGCGCCCAGGGCAAGCGTGGTTTTACCTGAAGATTCAGGCCCGTATATCTCTATTACTCTGCCTCTTGGTAAACCGCCGAGTCCTGTTGCAATATCAAGCGCAAGGGAACCTGTAGATATTACCTGAAGGCCTTCTACTATTCCATCTGCGCCAAGTTTCATAATAGAACCTTTTCCGAAACTCTTTTCAATCTGTGTAATGGCCATCTCAAGAGCCTTAACCTTGTCTTTATTGGTCATCATTCCTCCATATTTTTGCGATTAGCGATTGCAGAGTGCAGTTTATGCCTCCAGACTAATTTTTTTAGCGAAAGGTATATCGTACAAACAGCTGTACTCTGCACCTGCAGGTTTTAATACGCTTTTCATTAGTTTAATGGTTTCTACATTTATAGCTCCAAAGTCTTTGCCCTTAAAGTTTTCCAGTTCGTTCAGGAGATTTGCTATGCCCTTCTGAGAGCGGACCCTTCCGATTGTAAGGTGGGGATTAAATTCTTTATCTTCTCTTGTATAACCTAACAATAACATGGAATCTTCAATATCCTTTTTAAGTTTTTTGATAATCTCTGAATCTTCTACACCAATCCAGATTACCCTCGGATGTTTCCTGTTTGGAAATACCCCTGTTGTACATATTTTAATATAAAACGGCTCATAAGATATTACAATATTAAGAAGGGATTCTCTTATTTTTGGTAAGAGGGTTTCGGGTGTATCGCCAAGAAACTTTAATGTAACATGAAGTTTATCATACATTACCCACTTTACATCTACATTTTGTTTCCTCAGAATATTAATGAACTCTCCTAAGTCTTTTTTTATTGGTTCAGGTATTTCTATTGATATGAAGCACCTCAGGTACATAGACGCAATGCCCGGCATAGGAATCTTAATGTTTCAATAGATGCTTCATTCTTAATGGTTTCTGTATTTCCCTCGAATTTGTCTCCGGCAGAAAGAACTCTGTTATTTGGGGCAATACTAACAGCCATGTAAACTAACCCGGCGCTCTTGTCTTCGATTATGTCCGGTCCGGCATTACCGGTAATGGCAAGACCGACATGAGAATTACCTAATCTGCGAATCGCATTTGCCATGGCCACGGCAGTTTCTTCGCTTATCATGCCTTTCTTCTCCAGGAATGATGCACTGATGCCAAGGACGTTTATTTTTGAGCTTTTTGAATAACATATTACAGAAAGATCAACAAATGTTCTTGCATCATGGACATTGGTAAAAATATGGGAAATAAGTCCACCTGTAAATGAGTCAGCGATACTCAAACCATAGCCCTTTGACTTGAGAAACTCTGCAATCTTCGTTACAGTTTCTACTAAATAAGCTTCCATAGCTGTAAAATTAAATTCGTATACAATGCTGCAATAATATCATCTGCCATTATACCTTTACCCCCGCTTAAAACAGAACCTGTCTTTCTTATGGGGAATGGTTTTAGTATATCGAAAAATCTAAATAAAAAAAAGGCAGTTATGGCATAACCTATGCTGATTGGTATAAAAAGTACCGAAATAAGAAAGCCGCAAAACTCATCTATGACTATATGTCTGCTGTCCTTGTCATTAAGCAGTCTTTCAGCGTAATGAGAAGAAATGATACCAATGGGGATAATAATAAACAAAATAATAATGTGAACAAGAAGATGAGGTTTTAATAGAATAAAGAGAGCAAAAGCAACCAGAGAACCGAATGTCCCGGGTGCAAAAGGGATATACCCTATGGGGCCAATGGTAGCAATGTATTTGAGGAGTAATATCACCTTTGTTTTGGCCTATTCCTGTATTATCTTGTAGGAAAAGCTGATTTTTGAAGAACCTTCAAGAGTGGCTTTAACCGAGCAGTACTTATTCATTGACAGATCAATCGATCTTTTAACTGCGTCTTCAGAGATGTTTCTGCCTTTTACAATGAACTCTAAGTTTATATTTGTAAACTTCTTTGGATAATCTTCAGCTGCCTCGCCTTTTACATTTATCTCAAGACCTGTAAAGTCCTGCTGTTTTTTCCTAAGTATGGAGATAATGTCCGTGCCTGAACATCCTCCTATTCCCATAAGGAGCAGCTCCATTGGTTTTGGGCCAGTATTATTTCCACCTACTCCGGGATCACTATCCATGACTATTGCGTGGCCTGAGGATGCCACTCCTACAAATTGAAGTCCCTGTATATACGTTACTTTTGCATTTTTCATTTATCAGCCTCCTGGTTGTCATAGTTAATTTATTCGAGATGGAAGTGTTTGTCAAGAAAGCCTTTTATCCGGAAGAGACTTTTGTCTTGTATTGAAAGTAAATTTTGAATAAACTATTATAAGTTAAGCTTTTTAAAAGATTTAATTGTTTATTAATGGAGAGCTTAAAATAATTGAGTGAGTCATATGGTTAAAGATGCGCTTATCTTAGCCGGCGGTGAAAATACAAGGCTGCCCCTGGTGAAAGGGTTCCTTGAGATAAACGGAAACAGGATTATTGATTTAAATGTAGGTATTCTCAGCAGCATCTTTGACAGAGTTATTATAAGCACCAACAATCCGGAACTTTATTCCTACCTTGGGGTACTAATGGTAGGCGATATAATTAAAGACAGGGGGCCTATGACTGGAATATTTTCAGCTTTAACAATTCCTGAGGTCTCTGATGTCTTTGTGACAGCCTGTGATATGCCATTTATAAATCCTGTGCTTGTAAAATATGTCGTTGAAAGGTGGTCAGACAAATGGGATGCTGCAATCCCTGTCTTTGACAAAGAACCCCAGCCTCTTTTTGGTATTTATTCAAAAAAAATTGCTGAAACTATTTATGAAAACATAAAGAAAGGCGAAAGGAGTTTAAAAAGGTTTCTGCAGAAGATAAAAGTCCTTTATATTGGAGAGGAAGAGGTGAAGAGAATAGACTCTGATGGGAAGTCATTTATAAACATAAATACCATGGAAGATTTTCAGAGAGAAATAGGAGGTAAAACATGTTTGGTTTAGGAGTACAGGAACTTGTAATTATTCTGGTAATAGTCCTTGTTCTGTTTGGGGCAACAAGGTTGCCTGAAATAGGCAAAGGGATAGGCCAGGCTATCAGAAACTTTAAGAAGGCAACAAACGAGCCAGACGAAATAGATGTAACTCCGAAGAAAAGCGTATCTCAGGAGAACAAAAAGGAAACAGAAAAAAAAGAAGGTGAATAGAGGGGCTGTTGCAGAAATCAGTCTGACGTCAATAGCGCATAACTTACGGTGTATAAAAAAAGTCGTCAAAAACCGACCTGTAATTCCTGTTGTTAAAGCAGACGCATACGGTCACGGCGCGGTAAAAGTCTCGAAAACACTGGCTGAAGAAGGAGTACCGTGCGTTGCTGTAGCATATACAGGTGAAGCAATAGAACTCAGGGAAGCAGGTATTGATATTCCGATAATGGTCTTATTCGAAAGGAAAGATATAAAAGATTTTTTTGATTTCGGGCTTATACCGGTTATACATGACGTTGATACTGCACTGTCAATATCATCAGAAGCTGAGAAAAGAAATACTAGTATAAAAGTCCATGTTAAGGTCGATACAGGGATGGGAAGGGCAGGATTAAGCGGTAGTAAAATAATCAAAGATTTACTCGAAATATCTGAAATGAACGGAATAGAACTGGTTGGACTTTTAAGCCATTTTTCAGAAGCTGACCTTTCAGAGAGGTCATATGCTTTTTTGCAGATTGAAAGGTTTAATAAAATAAGAGAGATGCTCTCAAAAAAAATAGGAAGAAAGATCTTTTCACACATGGCTAACAGTGCGGCAGTCCTTGCTTTTGAAGGTGCGCATCTTGATGCTGTAAGACCCGGTCTCATGCTTTACGGGTATTCTCCATTTCAGAAGTCAGAAGGCTTCGGCGAACTCAATAGAGATGTCAGAAGTCAGAAATTAAAGATAGAATGTGATAAATCCGGATCAATTGAACTTAAACCGGCAATGAAGGTAAAGACAAAATTCCTTTGTATAAGAAATCTGCCGTCCGGATCGTCGATAAGCTATGGAAGGACTTTTATAACAAACAGAAAGAGCAGGATAGGGGTGCTGCCATTAGGATATGCGGACGGTTACAACAGGCTTTTTTCGAATAATGCAGAAGTACTTGTGAAAGGTAAAAGAGCGCCGGTTGTTGGAAGGGTATGCATGGACCTGACAATGACCGATCTGACAGATATCAAAGGGGTCACGGAAAAGGATGAAGTTGTAATAATGGGAAAACAGGGTAAAGAAATAATAACAGCTTATGAACTTGCATATAAAACAAACACGATACCATATGAAATCCTGACATCACTCGGGGGTAAATCAAAAAAAGATTATGTTTAGAACAATTGACTTCCGGGAAAATATCAGGCTGAAAAATATAGAGCATAAGGCTCAAAACATTGAGAGCAAATATAAACACAGCTCTTGAATGAAACAGGGAAGGAGGTGAATTAGATGAAGATTCCGTTTATGAAGCAGGTGTCATGTTATCTTGCCATAATGATGTTCATCATAGGTATTGCACCGCGGGTAGATGCGAGCCTGGCACCATCTGAAATAATTGCCCTTACACAGGTAGACAGGAGTGCTGATATCGGGAAAATCCAGAAGATCATCGAAACCAAAGCTGTTAATGAAAGACTTATCCAGTTGGGGTTCACTCAGGAGGAGGTTCAGAAAAGGCTTGTACAACTGAGTGACCAGCAGATACATCAAATCGCTCTTCAGTTGGATGATTTGAAGGTTGGACAGGATAGTGCCCTGACTATAATTATTGCACTTCTTGTAATTGCAATACTTGTGGTCTTGCTTTTAAAAGTTACAGGACATAAGGTAATTGTAACGAAATAAAACCTGAGAATTTGATACTTATAAATTAACTACAGGAAAGGCTGTTTCGATACTGATATAAGCTGGATTATAATTAATATATTTTCTTAATACAGCCGTAAGCGTTTTAACGGCCAAGCAATTTTGAGACTGGATTTAAGGATGTTTTACTTTAAGGGGTGGTATTCTCCTGAGCAAATTCGCAGGGGGGATAAAAGGTTCTTTAACAGCCTTTCCTGTAGTTATAATATTTTAATACATTTATTACTTTGAATTTATTGAATTGGATCAAAAAAGAGTGTACAATGCAGAATATAGAAAAAACAGAAACATAAAATTTCACCTCTTCTATTTAGTTCTTATTCCTGCGCTATTTTCCTGCGGTACTGTTAGAAGTATCCCTGAAACCAGACACAGACATGTAATAGAAAAAGTCCCTTTCTACCCGCAGGAGTCATATCAATGCGGTCCTGCATCCCTTGCTTCTGTATTAAACTACTGGGGAATTAATGTAACCCCTGACGATATTTCAAAAAGTATTTTTAGCGAAACCGCAAGAGGAACTTTAAATATTGATATGGTTCTTTATGCACAGTCAAAAGGTTTGAATGCAAAACAATATAAAGGAAGTATGGAAGATATAAGGAAGAATATAGACTATGGCTATCCAGTAATTGTCCTCGTTGATTATGGGTTTTCTCTGTATCATGTTAACCATTTCATGGTTATTGTCGGGTATAGCGAAAGTGGTGTGATTGCCAATTCAGGAAAAGATGAAGGCAAATTTATATATGAAGAAGACTTTATCACTGTTTGGGATAAAACAAACTTCTGGATGCTTTTAATAAAAAATAAGCACTGAGCTGAAGACAACAGGAAGCAAGAAGCAATAAACAGCAGGCAGTAAAAAGAATAAAACAGAAGGATAAAATGATAACCAGGAAAATATTTATATGGTTACTGCTTACTACTTGTTGCCTGCCATTGTCGGGTTGTGCATTTCCGAGGATAATAGTACTTGATGACCTTTTGAGCCCGGAAGAACATCTTAATTTAGGTGTTGCGTATGAAAAAAATGGTGAACTTGATGATGCCCTGAAAGAATATGAAATTGCGTCAAAAGAACTTCCGGCAGCATACCTATATATGGGAAATATCTATTTTCAGAAAAAGGAGCTTGACGAGGCAGAATATTATTATAAAAAAACTATAAGCAAAGACCCGAAGAATGCTGATGCTTATAACAACCTTGCATGGCTT
>MHEF01000095.1:0-3861 GCA_001805125.1 Nitrospirae bacterium RBG_13_39_12 | reverse complement strand
AGAAAATAAAAAGACTTAAAAACAACAAACCATGAAGACCTGTTTTGTTATAATTATTCTGAGAAGATTATTTAACAGGTTAAAGGAAAATTTAAAATGAGCACAAAAAATCTTGGCTTGGTTCTTGTTGTAGATGACGATCCTGTTGTTTGCGATTACATTTCAATATTACTGCAAAAGTATGGATATTCCGTTATTAAATGTGGAAGGGGGAAGGAAGCACTGGAAATTTTAAAAGAAAATAAGATTGATGCTGTATTAACAGATGTTGTAATGCCGGAAATTACAGGAACCGAAATTCTTGAAAATATACACGATAATAATCCCGATGTTCCTGTGGTTTTAATGACAGGGCATGCAAATCTCGATACTGCTGTCGATGCGATAAAAAAAGGCGTTTTTGATTTTATACTAAAACCATACAAACCTGAACAGCTCATCCACTCAGTAGAGAAAGCACTAAAATACAAAAGGCTTATTGAAACGGAAAAAAACTATAAAAATGTTCTCGAAGAATTTAATAAAGAGATAGAGACGCTGATAGCTGAAAGGACAATGAACCTGATGGCCCTGACTGTAGCTGACAGGGTCAGAAACCCGGCCATGATAATAGGTTATATAGGTAAAAAGATGCTTGAAAGAAAGGATATCTCTGAAGATTTTAGAAATAATCTGACCAGTATAATTCAAGAAACAGAAAAACTACAGAGTATTGTAAGTGATTTTCATAATATGTTGAAAAGCAAAGAATCAAAATTCATATATGAGGATATCAATGAAGTTGTTAAAAGTATTATTCCTACTATAGAGAAAGTGAAGGTGGAACTGGCTGTCAACCTTTCAGAGAAGCCTTTGAAGATAAACATGCAAAGAAGTCTTTTAAAAATAGCACTTTCTCTTCTCTTAAGAAATTCTGTTGAGGCAACTCCTGAAAAAGGAAAGATATTTATTGAAACCCACCCTGAAGAAAATAATGTAGTCCTTTCAATTTCAGATACTGGAGATGGTATACCGGAAGAAACTATTGACAGGATATTCGAGCCGTTTTTCAGTACTAAAAGACACAGCTTCGGGATGGGGTTACCTTTAGTGAAACAGATTATATCTGAACACCTCGGAAAAATAGATGTAGAAAGCAAGATTGGAAAGGGTACGACTTTCCGTGTGAAATTCCCATCCAGATGGACATAGAATAAATGTAAGACCGATGCTTACCTTGTATTATTTGGGAAGGATGAAGAAGAAATTGTTACCATATTGTGTAGCTTCATAACCGACTACACCTCCGTGTATTTCAACAGCGGTTTTCATGAAAGCAAGGCCGTGACCTGTACCGGGTTTAGTTAAAACGTTACTGCCGCGATATCCATCTTCGAAGATTATTTCGCGCTCTTCAATATTAACATGGGGACCGGTACTGAAGACATTGTACTTAATCCCATTCTTGCCCTGCCCAAAAAAGTCTTTAATGACCTCGCGTCCATATGCTATATATTTTATATTTTCGCCTGTGTGGGTAACGGCTTCTTGTGTATATTTTAAAGCATTCGAAAAAAGATTGGCGTAGACCTGTGATATCAGACCAATATCTACAACACTTATTACCTCTTCATCAGGTATTCCACTGAAGTTATCGTCTATTGATATACCACTTATTTTGAATTGTTCGATAAACCTATCCAGTTGGGGCTGAACTACATCTTTGTTCATATTACATATTTTTTTACGGAGTGTCAGACGTCCTTTATCAAAATGACTTCTGCGTAAAAGTGTCTCGAGAAACAGGCTCATATTCTTATAGTGTTTTTCGATATTTTCCAGTTCTTCAATCAAACCTTTGTTAAGCTCGGTAATTTCTGCAAGGAGATTCTTGGTATTTACTTCATCACCGGCTTCTTTTGCTGAATAACTTGCGAGCAGTCTTTCTATGTCAATATTCTTCATTATTTTTTTCCTGAGATGGTTCAGATAAAACTTAAAGACAATATTGGGTGTAATTATGTTATGTTCTATATCAGCAACAAGGGACCTGATAAATTTGAGGTGTTCAATGTTTTTTTGAACAATAAATTTGTTATGGATGTTAAAACCTATGCGGTTTGCAAATTTCTCAAAAAAAAGTTCCTGCTGTGGACTCAATGCAGTTATGTTATGTATTTCCAGTAATCCAATGACATTATCTTTTGTTTCAAAGGGTAGTTGGTCTATAAGGAGTTGTTTCCCGCGGACGGTTAGAACAAGACTTCTATTCGCTGTGTAATACGGATGCTCACTTGGACTTACATCATTTTCAGGAAGGGTAAACAATTCACATCCGCCTTCTTCTGTTTTTGAAATCAGCGAAAGTTTATTCGTTTTAGGATCTATAAGGTACAATTTTGCATCTACTTTGAAAAAAACCTTTGGGATAAAAACGCATAATATGTAAAAATCCTTAATGTTGTCGAATTCCTGTGCCAGGTCAAAAAAAGTTGTTAATGCATTAGATTCTGTCTGGGTAAAATTGTAATTTTTGAAATCGAGCTGCTTGGTTTTGATCCGTTCAATTATGTAGTCTATGGTAGCCATACTTTATCAAAAGCGACCAGGAAATTAATCATTTTATTATCTTTTAAACAGGGAATATATTTGTTAATTAAATCGAAACTATTATAACAGAAAGCTACCATGATATTTCAGTGAGATTTTGAAAAGAAATCCTGTTCAAATAGTATCGCAGCAATTAAACTTGACTAGTCAAAGTAATTTACATATTATTAATAATAAAATATGAAAACATGAAATTAAACAAGGAGCAGATTATGAAAAAAACTGAACTTATTACGATGCTTAACAAGGATATTGCAGATGAACATGCAGCGATAATCCGTTATCTGGCACATGGATGGATGGAAGGTGAAGATACGCCGATAGGTGCAAGTTTAATATCAAGATCCAGGGAAGAGATGTGGCACATGCACTGGCTCGGGATGATCATATGCAAATTGGGAGGGGAACCGAATTTTATACCTGCACCATATCCATATGATCCTACCAACAGGGTAACCATTTTTAAGTCATACGTAGAATACGAAGAAAAGTTAATACCCCACTATAATTCTGAAGCTGATATGGTGAAAGACCCGCATATAAAGCGCGTCCTGCATAGAGAGGCATGGGAATCAGCTATTCACGCCAGAAAATTTCAAAAGATACTGGATAAATTAAGTCCAGAAGAAGCTAAAGGCGTTCCAGGCGGAGAACTTGAATTGCCCGGAGAATTCCTTGACATGCTGCAGTCAGAGGTGACAGGCAAATATAACGAGATGCTCCAGCACATACAATATTCATGGAATTTTCAAAAGAAAGGTATTTTGGCATGGCAACTGATGGATCAGGCTATGGAAAAAATGAAACAGATTGCACATTTTGCCGAGGATATTGGCGGAAATGGTATCTCTCCTAAGTTTATACCAGGAAAAATATACAGAAGTTCTAAAATGCCTTTGGCTTTAAAAAAAGCTGTAAAAGATGTAAGAACATCTCGAGAGAGGCATCTGAAATTAAAGGATGACAATGAATTAAAAAAACATAAGGGACTTATTATAAACCTGGACCTTACTATTCAGCAGGAACAGTATCAGGCAGAAGCGCTGAAAGATATGACTAAAAGTAAATAAGAAAACTATTAAGGCCATATCCAGTAGAAAGACGGCAACACTTTTTCCATAATTAAACTCCTTTGGATTTTCCGTGCATAGCAAGCCTTCACATAGAAGTCCTCGCCATTGAAGATCTTGGGTCATCGTTTTGTGACTTCCTGAAATATTGTTTTTTGATAAATACAGATTAATACAATATTACAGATGTAAACAGGCAAAA
>MHEF01000094.1:4297-4476 GCA_001805125.1 Nitrospirae bacterium RBG_13_39_12 | reverse complement strand
AAGACATTGAAGCCGCGAAGAAATCTCTCTATAATAAAATAGCAATATAAGATAGTATATGAACTTTGTAACAGATACCCGTGCTCTTCTCTGGTGGTTCATAAACAGCCCTAAAATAAGTCCAAGCTCCTCGGATATCTTTGAAAAATGTAAGAGAGGAGAAAATATTACTTTTATTC
>MHEF01000094.1:3974-4274 GCA_001805125.1 Nitrospirae bacterium RBG_13_39_12 | reverse complement strand
TTATTTTTCAAAATTCCTTAGAGGAGGTATTAGAGGAAATGATGTTAATCAAAGAAAAATCCTTGAAATGGGTATAACTCCCGATGATTAAAAGATGTATGCGAAACTACCTGATTACTAATCTAATCCTCATTTGTACATCTCTCTTGTTGTCTCTGCTGCTCACTCTTATACCTTCCTTTGCAGTAATCAGAACTGTAGAAGGCACCGTTACACAGGTAACCGACGTGGATACCCTGAAGGTTGAATCCGCTGACGGCACCAAATTGACTGTGAGGCTTTATGGCATTGACGCTCCTG
>MHEF01000094.1:0-3923 GCA_001805125.1 Nitrospirae bacterium RBG_13_39_12 | reverse complement strand
CAATCATGTGACACAAGTTGTCAAGGGGAAAGGACTATTGGTATGGTCAGTAAGTGTCAAGCATATATAAGTAAATTTTACACTTTGAATTTGCCTCTTAAATATAGTCTTATATTGATAGTTCTTATGAATATGGGGTGTACGGTTGCGCTTACTTCTATAACACCAAAGGAGGATAGGCTTTACCTTGCCGGTAACTTTGGCGAAGTGGTGCAATATTTGGAAGGAGAACGTGGAAGGCTGTCTCCCAATGAGAGGAGCCGAATATTGAATGAAAACATAAATAGAATGAGGGCACATCAATTTACAACATATGAATTTATCTATTACCAACTTGATGCGAATTTATACATAAGGTCACTGATACAATTGGGTTATTTAGAAAAGGCGCTAAGATTTTGTGACGAGTCGCTAAGAGAGAGAAATATGATCGCTGAAACGATCCGAAGATATAACTATAAAAAAACTGATACCTCAACCGAATTAAATACTGAAGCAATCAAATCCTTGAATATTTTGAAAGGCTATATAATTTGGCTTATGAGTGGTGACAGTCAGAAGGCCTTAAGCTATTTTAGTCAATCAATGCCTGATACTTCAGTTAGTGAAGAAAGCATATCATGGGTAAATCTCTCTGGTAAAAATAAGATCCGCTTTTTGAGCGAAACTGGTGAGTTTTTAGATAAGGTCATGGGGGATTACAGAAAGGCTCTTGAAAACTATAAAGAAGCACTATCTTTGGTAGACAAGCTGACATTACTAGATATTGATGCGAAGTATGCATACACTCTAAGCATTCTTGGAGATATAATGGATACGCATATGAAACTGGGAGAATTGGAAGAAGCAAAGAAGGCTCTAGACCAATCTAATGAAGTAACAAAAGGAACCATTTTTAAAATTGGTAACCTTATGGTCAGCTCTATGCAGACTTATCGAGGTTATGCTTCAATAGCATACTCTCACGAGGGCGCATTATTTGCTCTTTCACGAGATTTTGAGACTTCGCAAAAGTATTTTGACAAGGCATGGAAAATTGTAGGTAATATTGATCCTAATACAGAAGAATTCTGGGATCGAAAAGCAATTGGGCTTTACTATGTTTGTTATGGGACATTTTATCTCGGGTTACAAGGTAAATATCAGGAAGCAGCACAATTGGTCGACAAGGGGTTGGGTTATTTGAATCTTTATTATCTTGATTTGATTCTGGATGGACTTAATATAGAAACCGCATATATATATTCTGGGGAGCTTCATCTGCTTCTTAAAAATTATGATAAAGCATTAAGCCAAGTGGAACAGGCTCTTCTTTTGAATAAGAGTTCGCACAATAAAGTGGCCGGCGCAACGGCATATACCATTTTGGGGCAGATTTATTTCGAAAAAGGCGAACAACATGAGGCTGAGCGCGCATATGAAACAGCACTCGAATTGACAGATATAATGGGAAGCGAGAGTACTGAGAACTGGAAGCTATTTTATGGTTTGGGAAAGGTCTATGAATACTTTGGAAATGAGACCAAGGCTTTACATAATTATAAGAAAGCCGTTGAGGAAGTTGAAAAACTCTGGAAAGGAAGATTCAAGGATACGCAAAAACAAGTTAGTTTCATAGACAACAGGCTTTCTGTTTTCGAGCCTGTAATTAGAATTCTTTCCAGACAGGACAAAACAGAGGAAGCTTTCAACTATATGGAACGTTCGAAATCGCGGGCATTCTTTGAGACGTCTTTATTTTATCGAGGGAGAGATCAGAGGAAGGCAAATATAAATGTGGAGCCGTTGACAGCAGAGGAGGCAAAGCAAATGCTGCCCCATGGAACCGCTATTTTGGAATATTACGTAGGAGAAAACTCAGTAATCGGAGCTCTAGTTACTCAAGAAGGCGTGTATGTTAAGGAACTTGCTATCGAGACTAAGCAGTTAAAAGAAGACGTGAGGCTTTTTAGGAGTTCTATAGAAGAATTGCGCTGGGACTACAAAGAAAAAGGCTCTATTCTATATGCCGAATTAATCAGACCCTTTGAGGAAGTCCTTACTGGTATAGAATCTCTGTGTATCATACCGCACGGAGTTTTGCATTATCTTCCTTTTCAGTCTTTGATAGTCGCTGACAAATCCGATGAGGGAATAAGCCCGCAATTAAGAGAAAAGGAGAGCACTCTTATGGCTTTGATAACGCGGGGCAAGAAATTTAGCAGGGGCGACCAGGGCATACGTGAATCAAAGCCTTCGAGACTGACGGAAGACGTTTCTGCTGTAAGAAGCGAATTAGCATCCATACGCGCCCAAATAGATGAAGAACGGAGACGCAATGGCATGAGAGAAAGCAGACCACATTTTATGATTGACAAATTCAAAATATTCTACGCTCCAAGTGCGACTGTTCTTAGTGTTGCTAGTAGAAATAATATGCATGATAAGAGCAGGCTTCTGACAGTTGGTAGTCCACCAGAAGCTATTGTGGACTATGAAGGTCAAACTATTGTTTTGGAAAAACTTGTCAGTGCCGAAGTTGAGGACCGGCAAATAGGTTCTTTTTTTAGTCAAAAAGCAGTTTTCACTGATAAGGCGGCGACAGAAACAATAGTGAAAGATAATGCCTCCGAATATGACGTTCTCCTTTTTTCAACGCATGGCATCCTCAGCAGAAAAGACCCGCTGAAATCATTCATATTTTTTAACAAGGATGCAAACAATGATGGGAAATTGACTATACCAGAAGTGGAGAATATGGATTTGAGGGCTAACCTTGTAGCCTTGAGCGCATGTGAGACAGGCCTTGTGGCTGGCTACGAAGGCATAAGCGGAAACATTGTTGATGCGAAATTCCCTTATGGAGATGACCTTGTCGGATTGCAGCGTGCCTTCATTAAAGCAGGAGCATCATCTGTTTTGTCCTCTCTCTGGAGCGTCGATGATGACTCAACAGCGATGCTGATAATCGATTTTTTTAACGGCTACAAAACGAGTCAGGACAAGGCATCGGCTTTGCGGGCATCAGTACTTACGCTAATCGATGACGCAAAGGGATGGGAACACCCTTATTATTGGGCGCCATTTATTCTCAGTGGAGATTGGAGATAATGGTTTTTTTCGCAGAAAAACATCTCAGTGGATGGCGTCTATGTGAATGCATATGTTGAGTGAGGAGGTAAAAATGAAGAGCGTTCTTCTGCTAACGATATGTCTTATTTTGTGGCCAAATTTTGTTACCAACGCAACAGATCTTACGGTTGCCTTGATCACTGACGAAGAGGGCGCGCTGCAAGAGGCCCCCCTGCTTCGGTACAGAGGAATTGAATTAAACGATGGCCCTGACATAAGAATCGTTGAACCTGATACCAATATGGAACATAAAAGTCCAATAAAGATTCTTATTCAATTTATCCCTCGCGAGGGAAGGGAAATAGATCTTTCCAAATTCAAGGTGGAATATCTTAAATTGATCACTATAGATCTTACTTCGAGAATTTTGCCTTATACAAACAAAGAAATGGTTAAGGTAGACAAAGCCGAGATGCCACGTGGAAAACACAAAATCAAAATAACTATAGGCGATACACAAGGAGGCATAACACGGAGGGTTGTTGAGTTAAAGATTATTTAAGATATGCTCGTTGGACTAGCCTTAAGTATTTCCGCATTACATTCCCAGAATACTACAGTGAGTCCCCTCAGCCATCGCCTTCTTTCTTAATTCAAAAACTACGCTTTAAGAAACTTTATTTTGCTAATTTCCAGAATTCAACCGGCAACACTTTATCACTCACGCGCCAACCGTCATCATATAAAACGAATTCAGCCCTGAAAGGTACGGGTGTTTTTTTCAGGAAGTCAGGTAACATAACTTCACCAAATGGAGTTTTTTCGATGTGGACATTGAAATCCACATATGCGACCTTTCGACCTTCAACCAT
>MHEF01000093.1:9860-12259 GCA_001805125.1 Nitrospirae bacterium RBG_13_39_12 | reverse complement strand
TACCGCACGAACACCTTTTTGATGGAACTTGACGTAGCTTTCATCAAGAATATCATATCCTCCAGCGCCAGTACCTATATAGACTCCAATGTCTTCCCTGTCATCAACAGTACAAGCTGAATCCTCGTGAGCCATTTTCGCAGTAGCTAAGGCAAATTGAATAAATCGGGATGTTCTTTTGGCAGTTTTGATATCCATAAATTCGGAAGGTTCAAAATTTTTTACTTCGCAAGCTATCTTTACGCGATTATCAGTGCAGTCAAACCGACTGATATCGGTGCATCCCGATTTCCCGCTAATAAGAGAGTGCCAAAAATTTGATAGGCCTATTCCAATGGGGCTAATAACCCCAATGCCTGTAACGACGACTCTTCGGTCTCGCACTGCTTTTTTATTCTCCTTCGGGCAAGGTGAGTTTTCCAGCAAGTGATATTAAATTTACATTATACAGAAATCCAGAAAAGTTGTCCTAAATAAAATGGAGTTTCCCATATTAATCGGACGCACTGTAACGAATGGAAATTATCATTTTGCATCTCATGTTATCAGCGCGGAATTGCTGGCGATAAAAACGTTTTTGATTTCCGGGGACACGATTTAAATTTTCTCAGCTACTTCCTGTGGTCTTTCATTCCCCGAATTGCTATACTGTTGAAGATTACTACTAATAATCGATAATATAGGGTTAATAATTTAATCGAAAATGTGATTACTTGAAGTTCTTTTCAGGGATCTATTCAAACTATCAAACTAAAAAGGAGGAACCATGAAAACGTTAATTTGTGTTATTACAATCTGTTTGGTGTTTTTTGTCGTGGGTGCTTCATCAGTCCAGTCCCAAACTCAGGTATTTCAAGGATACACCTTTGTAAGGGGTGGGACAGGGACAAATATTTGTCTGGGCACATGGGTACCGTCGAGAGATATTTCTTTGCCCGGTGTTTGCGAGGGACAAATGGTAGATGTTGATCAACTCGCTGCTATTTCTACTAAGCAAAGTGCCGACAGACTCGAACAGATGCTCTTTGCTCTTTCCTCGATCGACCAGAAACTGTCTTTCAATAATGACCAGATCCAGAAGCTTATTGAGGTAACTGTCGATACCAAAACCTCGATCGACCAGCAAGTCAGTCAGGTCAGTGAGCTTCTGAGTGAAGCGATCATAGAAAGGTTTGATGTGCTGCCCGAGGAAATACTGTCTAACGATAAGTTCAAGAAAGAGATTGTGAAACTGAAGGAAGATATTCTAAAAGAAGTCGAAAAGCACTATTTAAAACGACCAAGTCCTCAACGGGAGACTACACCGAAGAATTAAATAATACGCACCAGTAGGATCATGAGGACTTGACTATTGATAATTATGCCTGATCTTGTTTAGTCTGCACACTCAAAAGTCAATAATCAAGCCAGACCCTAAATGGCATTTTAAAACTACCAAATTTGATAATCTTTATATTCCTTTTATATGTGTTCTCAGGAATTTCTCTATCGCCTTCAAAACTCACTGCCGTAATTGTCTTTTAATTTCATCTATCAAATCCTGATATCTCGCCCTATTCTCCCCTTTCATCTCTTTCCCGCCAAACCTGCTGTCCTCATAGAGCTTGATGAATTCTTCAACCTTGCCGCCTATGCCGAAACGGACAGCTTCTTTTTTCACTTCAGATGGTGTCGACGATGTTGTTATAACAGCGCCTTTATTCTTTATCGTTTTTCTAAGTTTCAAATATTGCGCTGTAACAAAATCATATCTTCTGAACCGGAGATGCCTCAAAAAGAATAAAATTAACATTATGCATGAGAGTATTAATAAGAAGTAAAGAATTCCGTAGAATTTCTGGAATTTGAAACTATAACCTGAGGGCATTCTAAAGGGTAATGTAAAAGCCTTTACAATTTCTTTCTGATCGGAGATGCTGAAAGCTACAACATACCTGTTCCACGTCATTCTCAGCATATCAATATAAAGCGCTAATGTTGGCTGCTTTTTAAATACTATCGGAGGGGTCGGATCAAAACGCTTCCATTTACTGTCAACAAAAGCCTCTACCCAAGAATGAGCATTCCTCTGTCTTACGATCAAATACCTGCCATATTCATTCATCTCTCCGCCTGCAAACCCCGTAATTACCCTTGAAGGAATTCCAATGGATCTAAGCATTAATGCCATAGATGTTGCGTAATGCTCACAATATCCTTTTTTAGAATTGAACAGGAAATCTTCTATCGGGCTGATACCTTCAGGAGGCGGGGATATCTGGAGCGAGTAAATAAAATTTTCCCTGAGATATTTTTCTATTTCAATTGCTCTGTCAATGTCTTTAGTTTTTTTATCACTAATGCCATGCGCAAGTCCGAATATCTTATCTATATCCGGAGGTATTTGCAGATAAAGATTA
>MHEF01000093.1:7346-9825 GCA_001805125.1 Nitrospirae bacterium RBG_13_39_12 | reverse complement strand
GTAAACTGTATAGTCAAATCTTTTACCTTTCTTCGCCGGAAGAAACAATGCCCCGGCATTATCCCTGAAAATAACCCTTCCTTTTGCTTCAACTGCAGCAATCTGGTTAAGACCGAAAATAACATCCGTATCCATAGGCTCAAGAAATGCTCTTTGTACTATAACCCTGTCAACACCAAAAGGCTTTATGTTGAAACGCCCGTCCTCTTCATAAATCCGTGTTTTTACGTTCAATGTATCCATCCATGATATTCCATTGAAATAATTCAGGGCCATCCCTCTCCAGTAAAAAGGACCTTTTACATCATCACCCAACTCAATCCTCATGACGACTGCCGGATCTGATATAACGTCACCAAAAGACCCGAAATCGACCCTTTGAGAAAACCCTGCGGTCCTTATACTTTTAGCATGGCTTTTACCCCATAGCCCTCCATACAGTCTCGGGATAGAGACGAAAAAAACAGCGGTAACCAGCAAAGCTAAAAACGATATATACATTACAGGTTTCTTAACAACAAACCCTGTTGTAATGCCTTCCTTCATAAAATGTGCAAAAACCATTGCGGCAATAAATGTAATAAGAAAAAATATAAATATAACTCCAAATGTAATAGAATAAATAAGCTCAGATGCAATTATTAACTGAAGAAGAGCCATAAAATATACCTGGAGATGGTCCCACGGCTCTTTCAGATCAAAACTCTTTATTGCCTGAAATGTTATTGTAAGATGGGCTATACCAAGGAAGTAGTCGTTTGATATCACCGAAGCATCAAATAGAAATACCAGGAGTGTCAGAACTGAAAATCCACTGATTGCCCATCTTGGCGCACATGGCATACCTCTCAGGAACCTGTAATAACCCGGGAAAAGTCCTATGCCTGTAAGAGAAATAAGAGAACTAACTTCACCTGATATGACCAGACTTATACAGCCTGTAAAGGCAAGTACAGCCGTCAGAATCTTATAAAGTTGCGGCATTTATTACCATATCACTCTTTGCAACAAACCTGTTGAGAAGTGAATCCCCTGAATTGAGAATTAATATCGTCAGGCCTTCAGGCTCATCAGACATGGGACATTCCCATAAATCCTGTCCTTTTACTGCAGCAAGTACATCCAGTATCTTAAAAAGATGTCCCCTGTCATTCCCAAAAGGTATAACCTTTTTGCATGTCAGAAGTCTTACAAAGAATCCCTCATTTAAAAACTTATCGGATACTGAGGCTGCAAACGAAACAGCTTTTTCAAAAGATTTACTATCATGAGGCAACAGGTTGTCCAGTATTAATGTAAGTTTCTTAGGTTCTTCAGCAGCATATTCTGTCACCATAAACTTTGCTGCTTTGGCTGATGCTTTCCAGTGTATCCTTCGCCAGTCATCACCGTATCTGAATCTCCTTATCATCGACAACTCATCCCCCCTCCCAACCTTTGTAAGGGACAGCTCATCCTGATTGCTCATAAATTTTGAAATTATTAAATCAACATTCTTTATTTCGGGGTAGACAATCACTTCACCATCAACCGCGCATAAAACTTTGTCATAGCAAAAAATGAAAGGGAAGCTGGATTCAATATAAAAATCTCCGTATCTATAAATCCCTCTCTTTCCATATATAACAGTGACTATTTTCGATATGTCTGACAAGCCGGAAACCTCTGGGAAATATGCCTCTCCCATTATTTTTTGAGGAACCATGACTTTTATCGAATAGGAAGGAATTATTTTCTTTTTGTTAGAAATTTTTAGAATTACATCTTCAGGGCTATTTGCGAATATGGGTTGTGACTGAGACACTTTAAGCACCAGTCCGTTCAGATTGACCTTGAGAATCAGAAATGAAAGAACAAGCATTGACAGCATCATGGAAAGAATGAGGTAGATAAGGTTGTTCCCTGTATTCAATGCAGCTACAGCAATAAGGACTGTTGCAACTAAAAATCTCTTTCCTTCCCTGCTCAGTTTCATACCGGCACTGGAATCTTATCGAGTATCTCTTCTATAACCTTTTCAGCATCAGAAATATATGTACGGGTTTTGAGTATTATCCTGTGGCCGAGTACAAATTGTGCAGTTTCCTTTATGTCTCCGGGTACAATATAATCCCTGCCCTCATAGTATGCGTTTGCCTTTGCTACCTTGAGAAGGAACTGCCCCCCCCTCGGGCTCACACCAAGTCTTATTTTATCATTCTGTCGTGTCTCAGAAATAATGGACATAAGATAATCCAGCAGGCTATCGTCAACTCTTACTTTATCGACTTCTTTTTGCATAGTGATTATTTCGGTAGATGAGATTACCGGCTCCATGTTCTCAATATGTTCGAAACTCGACTGTTCAAGGACAACATGCCTTTCAAATTCAGGAGCCGGATACCCCAGTTTAATGTGCATCATAAACCTGTCAAGCTGACTTTCCGGAAGGGGAAACGTCCCATGATATTCCATTGGATTCTGCGTCGCTATCACCAGA
>MHEF01000093.1:0-7311 GCA_001805125.1 Nitrospirae bacterium RBG_13_39_12 | reverse complement strand
AGACACTCTTCTTTCATTCATTGCCTCAAGCAGTGCGGACTGGGTCTTGGGATTGGTTCTGTTTATTTCATCGGCAAGAACAATATTTGCAAATATAGGGCCTGGTCTGAATTCAAACTTCCTGTTATCAGTATTATAGATGCTCACCCCGATTATATCTGTCGGCAAGAGGTCGCTCGTAAACTGTATACGCCGGAAGGTACAATTTGTAGCCTTTGCAAGCGTAAAGGCGAGTGTAGTCTTGCCAACACCAGGTATATCTTCCAACAAAAGGTGCCCTCTGCCGAGAAGAGTAACAACCGCCATTTTAACTGCACTGCGCTTACCCTTGATTACAGACTCTATCCTTTTCTGCAAGGTCTTAAGCAATTCATTGTGCATATATTTACTTTATCCAATTTTAATGCTTATCTCAAGTGCTCAGAATTTAGCTTTCAAAAAACCTGCATATAGGATGTATCTCACACTTCGCCAGATAAAAAACCTATCTTGACAGTATTATCATTGAGCCTTATTATAGAATTCATTCTTTATGTATATAAAAAGATACATTATGGCTTTAATAAAACTGAGACCGTTATTGATGTTTCTGGAAACTTGTAGACACAAGACTGAGTTTCGATAAAATAATATGAAAAAACTCTGGGCAGGAAGGTTTAGGGAAAAAACTTCAAAGATTGTGGAATCTTTCACAGAATCGATTTCCTTTGACAAACGCCTCTGGAAACACGATATTGAAGGAAGCATTGCACACGCAAAGATGCTCGGGAAGAAAGGAATCATAAAAAAAGAAGATTCTGAAAAGATTATAAAGGGGCTTGAAGATATAGCAAAGGATATAAGAACCGGAAGATTCAGGTTCAGAGAGGACCTCGAAGACATCCATATGAATATCGAGGCTGCACTTATAAAAAAGATTGGCGATGTTGGAGAAAAACTTCATACAGCACGCTCAAGGAACGACCAGGTAGCGCTCGATCTCAGACTTTATCTCAGGGAAGAAAGCAAAGAGATATTATCGCTTATCAGCAGATTACAAAAAACATTCCTTGATATTGCAACAAAACATATTAAATCAATAATACCCGGCTATACGCATCTTCAGAGAGCACAGCCGGTTCTTTTGTCTCATCATCTTCTTGCTTACATTGAGATGTTGATGAGAGACAGGGGAAGATTAAATGATACTTTAAAAAGGATAAATGTGCTTCCATTGGGTTCTTGTGCCCTTGCCGGTACAACCCTGCCTATAGACAGAGCATATACAGCAAAACTTCTCGGTTTTGCAAGTATATCTTCAAACAGCATTGATGCAGTATCTGACAGAGACTTTGCAATAGAATTTCTTTCTGCTGCTGCTATACTCATTATGCACCTCTCAAGGCTTGCTGAGGAGCTTATATTATGGTCAACAGAAGAATTCGATTTTATAGAGTTTCCCGATGCTTTTACAACAGGCTCAAGCATCATGCCGCAAAAAAAGAACCCGGATGTGGCAGAACTTATAAGAGGTAAAACAGGCAGGGTCTTTGGGTCTCTGATATCTTTATTAACGATAATGAAAGGCATTCCGCTTTCATACAACAGGGATTTACAGGAAGACAAGCTTCCAATATTTGATACTGTTGATATTATTAAAAACTGCCTTTCTGTTTTAAATGAAATGCTCCCGCATATCAAATTCAATACAAAAAGGATGCAGGAAACTGCCGGAGAAGTTTACTCAACTTCAACTGATGTAGCAGAGTACCTTGTAACAAAAGGTGTGCCATTCAGAAAAGCACATGAAATTACAGGCAAGATAGTTCTTTATTGCATCAACAGGAAAAAGAAACTTGAAGAACTCACACTGAAAGAATTAAAAACCTTTTCCAAACTGTTTTCAAAAGACATTTTTTACTGCTTTAAGGCTGAAGAATCTGTAACACGCAAGAAATCCGCTGGTGGCACTTCTCCGAATGAAGTGATAAAACAAATAAGAAGACTCAGAAACCTGATAAGATGACAGGCCATAAAGGCAGGAAATTACCCTTTCTTCGTTATCAAGTATTTATCTGTAATCTGCTGTCTGTCATCTTTATTCTATTCCTTCTTGCCTCATGCGGGAAAAAAGGTGAGCTTACATTGAAATCTTATGAGAAACCTGCTTCGCCTTCCGGACTTATGGCTATCCATAGAGAATCAGATATTATGCTTTTTTGGAATTTTCCAAAAGATAAAGAAACATTGTTAAAAGGATTTCATGTAATGAGATCAACAGATGGAGATTTTGAAAAAATTGCGTTTGTCGAAAATAACAATCGCTCTTATATAGACACAAATTTTAATGTCGGGTCCGAATATAAATATAAAATTATATCCCAAAACTTAAGAGATATCATCAGTAACGACTCTAATATAATAAAAATTATGCCGGGAACTCCGCCACCTCCTCCTTTAAATATCTCTTTTGAAATAGAACGTGACTCTGTAAGATTAAGCTGGGAAAGTACCGGAAATGGAATTTTATACAATATTTACAAAAGCAATGAAAAAAACAAACACAGTTTAATTCCCTTGAATAAAGAACCGGTTAGTGATACTTTTTTCACTGATAATCTTAATATCAAGAAACCTGTTTACTACAGAATAAGAAGTCTTGCCGGAACCGATATAAGGGACGAAGGACCTGCTTCAGAGGAACTCGCAATTGACCCGATGGAATTCGCACTGTCTCCTCCTGAGAAACTGCATTCAGTTGTTACAGAAGAAAATGTATATCTCATATGGAAAGAAGTCCCCGATATATGGGTAATCGGTTACAGGGTTTATAGAGAGACAAATAATAGAGAAGGTTTTGTACTCATCGGCGAGACCCAGACACCTGCATTCCTTGATAAAGATAAACCCGCAACAAAAAGAAACTACAGGGTTGCTTCTTTAAGCGCCTCAAAAGAAAGTATCCCCGCAGAAATAAAAAATATAATTTTTGCTCCGCAAAGAAAAGGCCGCCGGTAAATCATTAGTAACGAAACGCTTATTATTTCAACATATTATAATTCAGATAGGTTTTAAACTCATTTTCAAAATTATCGCTTAATATATTCTTACCCATAACCTCTTTTATCTCATCAAAACTCCAGAATCTTATCTCATCGATCTCGTTTAAATTGAATGAAATGTCCCCATCATATATACAACGATAAGTTGTAACAAGCTCTGTTTCGTATTGATTAGTGTGAATGTACGAATAGAGGTATTCAGGTTCGTTTCCGGTTATCCCGATTTCCTCCGCCATCTCTCTTTTTGATGATAATAATAAATCTTCTCCAATCCCTACATGGCCTCCTACTGAAGTATCCCATTTACCAGGTGCAACATCCTTATTTTGTGAGCGTTTCTGCAGAAGAATTTCTCTTTTTTTATTAAACACAAGTACATGCACAACTCTGTGAATCAGGGTTGGGTTGCCGTGAATCTCGGATCTCATTGCGCAACCGATAACCTCCCCCTTATAATTAACTACTTCCAAGTATTCTTCTGGTTCCATAATCAACCTGAATATATTAATGACCTATTTTAACTTTAAATGATGGTTTTGTTAATGTTCCAGCTGTACTCAAAAAATAATAATTTTAATTTTTCTTTTTAATTTTTTTAGGTAAGAAATATTTGAGGGTGTTTTGATACGCAGGTCCCGGTTTGCCGGGACCTGCATTTTTTTGGCTTAGAGTTTTGTAACGTTTGCTGCTTTTGGACCTTTGGGACCATCAACAACTTCGAAGCTCACTGCCTGACCTTCAGACAAAGACTTGAAGCCATTGCCCTGTATTTCAGAATAGTGAACAAAAACATCTCCGCCGTCTTCTTTGGTGATGAATCCAAACCCCTTGGACTCATTGAACCATTTAACGGTTCCTTTTACCATGCTGCCAACACCTCCTTGCTAATAATAATCTTTTGTTTCGGAGTTATGCCATAAAGAAGCCGCAAAGTCCATATTCCTTGGGGCTGAATACAACAAAACTTCCGGAACTTTGCTCAATAGTATTACACAGGAATACTAAAAGGTCAAGAAATATATAAAACTGAATAAAAATAAATAAAGCTATATTAAATTTAATAAAACCAGCTTGTTTCATGGGGAAAGCTTATAAATGTTTTTACTAAAAATTAAATAAACTTAGACAAAAACAGACAAATTTTCAGTCTATAAAAATTATTAAACTATTATTTTTATAATAAGTCGTTACAATCCTGACAAGCTTAGCAAAACATTTTTTCTGCTCATGTTCTAAGCTAACCGATTGACATAAAATTCCGATTTGGGTACTCTAAATAAATATTAAATATCGTTTAAATCTGTCAGTCTTACCGATATGAAAAACAAAATACTTAAGGCATTCGAGGAAAGCATCCTTGTTAAACAAAATTTCGTAGATGAAAAGAACATCGACAAAATAATTAACGTTGCAAAATCTATCGCAAACGCCTTCAGTGATGGGAAAAAACTGATCCTTTTCGGCAATGGCGGGAGCTCAACTGATGCCTCTCACATTGCAGCAGAATTTATAAACAGATTCAAAAAAGATCGTCCCGGGCTTCCTGCTATAGCTCTTAACACTGACATGGCAGTAATTACCTCAATTGCTAACGATTATGATTTTTCAGATGTGTTCGCAAAACAGCTTAAAGCCCTTGCAGTTGAGGGAGATATTGTAATCGCAATCAGTACCAGTGGAAATTCACCCAATGTCCTTAAGGCTATGGACGTTGCAAAGAAGAACAGGTTAACAACAGTTGCATTAACCAGCCTAAAGGGAGATAAGCTTGCATCAAAGGCAACATATGCATTCATGGTTCCATCCGATAATACCGCAAGGATTCAGGAGACTCACATAACACTCGGACATGTAATCTGTCAGATGGTGGAAGAGATACTCTTTGAAGCGCCAAGGAAAAGATAGCCTGCATCAGGTAGATGGTTTAAGAATCCTTGGCATAGACCCGGGAAGTCTCATGTGTGGGTATGGACTTATAAAAACAGCAAATAATCAAAATCTGACAATAGACACCCAAAATTTCAAAAACCCGGAAACCTTTCAGGTTAACAAGCCTGACTGCTCATACATCGCCTCAGGCAGAATTACTTTACCACCAAAATCTCCGATGTATCTGCGTTTAAAAACCCTTTATGATTCAATTATTGATATCATAAGAAAATATAATCCTCATGAAATGGTAGTTGAACGCATCTTTTTCGCAAAGAGTGTAAAGGCTGCATTAAACCTCGGCCATTCAAGAGGTATCGCCCTTCTCGCAGCTGCATCAGAAGGATTAAACGTCTATGAATACAGTGCTCTTGAGGTCAAAAAAGCTGTTACCGGTTACGGAAGAGCTGAGAAGAGACAAGTTCAGGATATGGTGATTAGAATCCTTAATCTCAAGTCACAAATCCCCCATCTAACAGAGGACAGTGCAGACGCCCTTGCAATAGCTTTATGCCACTTAAATAATGTAAGATTCAAAGAAGCATTATCGGACTCGTCCGATTAGCAGAAGCGAAAAGGTCTGATATGATCGGGTCATTAAGAGGAAAACTGGTACATAAGAAACCTCACGATGTCATCATTGAAGTAGGTGGCGTTGGATACATACTAAATGTATCTTTTAACACCCTATCTGTTCTCCCTGAAGAAGGCGAAGATATCTTCCTGTATACTTATACTCATGTGCGCGAGGATGCTTTACAGCTTTACGGTTTCATCTCAGAGGATGAAAAGAGGATATTCATCACTCTCCTCGGCATAACAGGCATAGGACCCAAAATGGCATTAAACATTCTTTCGGGAATTTCCCATAATGACCTTTTGCAGGCAATAGAGACTGAGGACGTTGCACTTCTCTGTCGAATACCTGGCCTGGGAAAGAAGACCTCTCACAGATTAATTCTTGAATTAAAGGAAAAACTCCCGTCGGTTAAAGAACCTTTTGACAGGGTTTTTGAAGACACGCTTTCCGCACTTATAAACCTTGGCTACAAAAAATCTATAGCACAGGAATCTCTTGAAAAAACGTATAAGAAAGGTACTAAAGATATTGAAGGACTTCTTAAAGAAGCATTAAAATATCTTACAGGAGATGTCGGGTGAAAAAGCAGGATAACAGGACAATAAACCCGGGCATTTCTTCCGCCTTATCCCCGGTAGGCGAAGGAGATGAACTTGGGTTTGAACTGACCTTGAGACCAAGGTCTTTTAATGAATTTATAGGGCAGGAAAGGATCAAAGACAACCTCAAAGTATTCATCGAAGCAACGGGTAAAAGAAAAGAGCCTCTTGATCATTTACTCTTTTGTGGACCACCCGGCCTTGGAAAGACAACGCTTTCCCATATCATAGCAACAGAACTGAAGGTAAATATAAAATCAACATCAGGTCCTGTGATTGAAAGACCCGGTGACCTTGCTGCCATACTTACCAATCTCTCTGACCTTGATATTCTTTTCATAGATGAAATACACAGATTGCCAAGAATAGTGGAGGAAATACTATATCCTGCCATGGAAGACTATCAGCTTGACATAATCATAGGACAGGGGCCAAGTGCAAGGACACTTAAATTAAACCTTCCTAAATTTACACTGATAGGAGCTACAACAAGAACCGGTCTGCTTACCTCTCCTTTGAGAGAACGTTTTGGCGTTATAAACAGGCTTGAATTCTATAGCCCGGAAGAACTTAAACAGATAGTCCTTCGTTCATCAAGTATACTTAAAACCGAAATAGATGATGTTGCTGCATTTGAGATTGCAACGCGTTCAAGGGGAACTCCAAGGATTGCTAACAGACTTTTAAGACGCATAAGGGACTTTGCTCAGGTAAAAGGCGATGGAAGGATAGATCTTAACATAACAAAAAGTTCATTACTGTCTCTCGATGTCGATGAAAAGGGACTTGATGATATGGACAGAAAACTCCTTTTAACAATTATAGAAAAATTCAACGGCGGACCTGTTGGTATAGAAACAATAGCAGCATCATTAAGAGAAGACAAGGAAACCATCGAAGATGTCTATGAACCTTATCTCCTTCAGGAAGGGCTAATCGAGAGAACCCCCCGTGGCAGACAGGCTACAAGAAGGACTTATCAGCACCTTGGCATTAATTTACCACAGGGGTTATTTTAACCCATTTTTTACATCTTCTGTACTAATCTTCCCGCTTTTATGTTTTTACATACATTAATCCTTAAAAAAAATATTTGCTGATAGGCATATATGCACTTTTTGGGTTAACTCAAAAATGCAATTCACGGTAGGCATATTTGTAG
>MHEF01000092.1:10612-12503 GCA_001805125.1 Nitrospirae bacterium RBG_13_39_12 | reverse complement strand
TGAAACGGCTTAGGGAAGACAGGAAATTCTCGAAGGGATGGGAGAAAGAATCAAGGTCAATAATGTCATTGATCAAGGGCAGACCCCAATGACTAATCACGGGTTAATCAATAACTTAAACAAAAAAGGCTTTATCATTAAACCTGAATAATAAAGCCTTTTATTTATTCTTCAGAACAACATCCATCACATTGCTTACATTTTGAATGGATTATACAATTTTCCATTATATCAACTATATCAAGTGTTATACTCCTGCTGCTAAAATTAACAAAACACCCACCTTCAATTATACTTGCACCAGAACCTAACAGTTCCCTTGAGTTCAAAAATCCTAAATTGCAGTGAAAATCTGGATCAGCATCAAAATACGCATATCCATCATTTTGAATACACAAAGAAGCACACATTTCCCAACTGTCTGTGATTTCTCCTCCACACGTTTCAGTTGCAATACATGTGTACTCTCTTAAATCCGGACAAAACCCAGCCAACACGGTGCTTGTCATGATAAGAGTACCAAGAAAGAGCAATATAAGAGAACCCGCAAAAACATATTTTTTAAAACCTTTACTGCTATTGAATTTATCCATAATTTACTCCTTTTTTTATTAAAAGTTCCATCAGTTTTCTTATTGAGGTTCTTAGTTGTTCAGTGAGAAAGAAAACTACGATCCGGAACAACATCCGTCACATGGTGTACATTGAAAATGGTATTTACACCCGGTAGCCCCAATTAAGGGAATATAATAAACTTTCATACTCCCTTCTTTCATATCCCTGCTCTTATATCTAACATAACATCCACCAACAGGATAAGAACTATCCGTGCCTAAAAGACTCTCTGAGTCCAAAAATCTTAATTGAAAGTAGAAACTTGCAGAATATAAATACGCGGTATCACCAGAAATACATAAATTAGCGCACTCTTCACTAATATCTACAATTTCTCCGCTACATATTTTAGTTACAGTACAGTTAAACTGACGTAAATCCTGACACACAGCAAATACATTGGTTGTCATGGCCAGAGTACCGAGGAATAGCAATAAGAGAGAACCCGCAAAAAGATACCTTTTAAAACTTTTACACTTATTAAATTTTACCATAAATTACCTCCTTTTTCGATTTTACCATAAATTACCCCCACACTTTTATTTAACATTTTAATAATCATATCATAATAAAAAAAGGATTTGTCAATAATTTCTTCGGTGAAAAACTACAGACATCTTTCAGGTATTGATGCAGAACTTCAATCAATAATCATTGCTTTTCAGTCCAGTTTAGAACTGAGGACTTGTAGTCAACTATACGTCGGCCACCTTCTTTCTGCAAGTTCATATTATGAAAATCCTTGTCATTCCCCTGTGAAATGGCTTAGTATTTGCGTAAAGACACCTTGGAAGTGAACCTTCAGTGAAAGGAGATTCTATAAGAGACGTAATCCTTCATGCCTTCAACTGGCACTATGCGGAAGTGGCCGACCAGGCGCGGGCTATTGCCGAACACGGATATGGCGCGGTTTTGCTCCATCCTCCCCTTTACAGTGACCAGAACAGTCCCGACTGGTGGCAGCGCTACCAGCCTAAGGACTACCGGGTGATCCGGTCGTTCCTGGGTGGTAAGAGGGAACTGGAGAGGGCCATCAATGCCCTCCACGACCAGGGCATACGTGTCTATACCGATATTGTCTTCAACCATATGGCGAACGAAAAGGGGTGTCGCGGGGACCCTTACAACTTTCCGGGTGAGGCGGAGATCAAGCGGTACTGCGTCGAGCGGGAGGCGTTCGAGGCAGACAGGCTATACGGCAACCTGAATGTCGGCCTGTTCAGCCCCTGGGACTTCAACCCTCAGGGTGATATATCCAACTGGAACAATCCCATTG
>MHEF01000092.1:413-10578 GCA_001805125.1 Nitrospirae bacterium RBG_13_39_12 | reverse complement strand
TCTGGACATGAACGACTGGGTGATCCAGCAACAGCAAATCTGTCTGGCCGCCCTGAACACGCTCGGCTTCGACGGCTATCGCATCGATGCCATTAAGCACCTTCCCTTTGAGCATATAAAACGTGTCTTCCAGATATCCGGGATAGGTGGCGACAGCGTGTTCGGTGAGGCCCTCACTGCCAACGACAATGAAGAAAACCTATTCCTCTGGCCGCTTATAGACACAACTTCCATAGCCTTCTACGATTTCCCTCTGCACGAGACCCTGCGACGTGTCTTTTCCCCGGCCGGGACTATGCGGGAGCTGGTCGATCCTTCGGCATACCGCCAAGCGCTACCCTAGTATCGGGCGGTCACTTTCACTATCACCCACGACATCCCGAACAATGATGGCTTTCGCTGGCAGATGCTTGATACGCAGGACGAATTTCTCGCGAACGTCTACATCCTCTGCCGGGACGGCGGTGTTCCACTCGTATTTACCGACCATAACGAAAGCGCCAATAAATATGGGTCGGACCGCGACCGCTGGAACAATGCATGGTGCCGCAAAGACATCGTCGGGATGATCGCCTTTCACAACGCTGTGCACGGCGCACCCCAGTGCTCCCTTTTTGAAGATGACAGCTTCATCGTCTTTGCCCGCGGCGACCAGGGCATTGTCGCTATCAACAAGAGCGCGGAGTGGCAACACCCGTGCATCTGGACCTATGGACTTCGCCATGGACTTTACCGTTACATGATTTACGGCTACGATATGCAGGTCCAAGGCGACCACTTCAAGTTTGCCATCCCGCCTAGGCAGGCGCAGATATGGCTATGGCAGGAAAAGTGAGGAGACAGAGGGCAACCCTGTCATGGGGAATGACAGTATACGGGAGGATGTGCGTTCGTCAGAGAAGATCATCGACACACCTAATTGGGGAAACCCGGTCAGAACGAACAATCATCAGTATCTTTTTTATTTATTTTCATTTGAAAGTCTCACAGCAATCAAAATTTTAATTGTCCGTCTGAGATGAAGGATTTCAAAAAGCTTCAGAACGTTTATTTTGGGATAAACTGTTTGTCTGCAGGTTTGAAATCAACGCTCAATAATCCTCTGTGAACTGTTGCTATCTATGAGAGGTCTAAGGAATGGTTGTTTGATGAAGTAATCGATTAAAATTAAGGTGTTTTCAAAACGAGGATTTTGGGTAATTATCCGCAGAGAAAAAATACCTTAAAAACTACCTGGAAATGTAAATTTTCTTATTTATCTATCTCAGAAAACTATCAGCCTAATCTATGCTTCTCTCTCCAGTTTCTCCATCTGCTCTCTTTTTTCCTTGCAGTCTATACAATAAATTGCAAATGGAATGATTTTAAGCCTTTCTTGACTTATTTCCTCTCCGCAATCCTCACATTTACCGTAAGTGCCTTCTTCAAGTTTCCTCAGAGCTTCGTCTATTTTGTGTAGGTTTTCCCTGTGCGTGCCCAACTGCCTTAAACTGATGTCTTCTGTCAGATCAATGACTGACCAGTCCCCGTCATCGAGAGCTGTGTCTACGAGTTGGCGTGTTTCACCTTTGATGTATTTTGAAATCTCGTTTTTTGCCTCTTTTATTATTTCTTCTCTTTTATTAATCAAGAGCCTTCTGAGAGTGGTTTTTTTATCCTCCTCGGCTATTTTGCTCACGGGTTTCTTTATCCCCAAAGTTTTGATAGGTATCTTTTTTTTCTTTTTAGTTTTGGGCCTAATTTTTTTGGGGGTTGTCTTTGAAACAGGTCTTAAGGTTTTCTTGACAGGTTTTTTTATTTTTTTCTTTATCGTTTTTGACGCAGGTTTTTTTACAGCAGTCTTTAATGTTTTCTTAGCAGATATTTTTGTCTTTTTCATTTTTGGTTTTTTGTTTGACATTACTTTGTTTCTTCTGTTTTTTCTTCTTTTGATTTTTCCTCTTCTTTATGAATCTCGATAATACTCCTTACCTTTATATCTGCGGCCTGAAGCGCTTTTTTAATATCAATGAGTTTTGCGTCTGTTACTTTTAAAACAAAATTGCTGTTTGTTATCTTACACCTCCATTATTTCTTTTTCCTTGTGTCCCAGAACTTCATCCACTTTAGATATGAAGGAATCTGTTATTTTCTGTGTTTCATCCTGCAATTTTTTCACCAAATCTTCACTGAGGTGTTTTTCTTTTTCAAGTTTTTTAAATTCTTCGTTTGTCTCCCTCCTGATATTCCTTATGGATACCTTTGCTTCCTCAGCCTTTTTCTTTACAACTTTGACGAGCTGTTTTCTTCTTTCTTCTGTAAGCGGAGGAATATTTATCCTTATTATTTTGCCATCATTCATGGGGGTTAGGCCGAGGTCTGATTTAAGAATAGATTTTTCTATGTCGGGTATGATTTTCGGGTCCCACGGCTGAACTACTATCTGACGGCTCTCTGGTACGCTGAGGCTTGCAAGTTGTTGAAGAGGAGTTTGGGTTTCATAATAATTTACCGCTATCCCATCGAGAAGTGCCAGAGACGCCCTTCCTGTTCTTACAGAAGCCAGGTCTTTACGCAGGGCCTCTATGGTACGGCTCATTCGCTCAGTGGTATTTCTTTTTAACTCTTGCTCCATTATTTCCTCTTACAAGAGTCCCTATCTTTTTCCCCTTTATTATTCTTTTTATATTTCCGTTTCCTCTGAGATTAAATACCACAATAGGCAGGTTATTGTCCATACATAATGATACTGCAGTCGAGTCCATGATGCTGAGTCCCCTTTTCAGCACATCAATGTAAGTGACTGTGTTGTATTTTTTTGCCGTAGGGTCTTTTACCGGGTCGGAGGAATATATACCGTCAACCTTTGTTGCCTTTAGGATAACATCTGCTCCAATCTCCATAGCCCTCAGGGCTGCAGCGGTGTCAGTTGTGAAATAGGGGTTACCTGTTCCGGCAGCAAAGATGACAGTCCTTCCTTTTTCCAGGTGTCTTATTGCCTTGCGCCTTATATAGGGTTCTGTAAGTTCCTTCATCTCGATTGCTGACTGAACCCTTGTTGGAATGTCGTTTTTTTCGAGTGAGTTCTGGAGGGCAAGTGCATTAATGACAGTCGCAAGCATTCCCATATAATCTGCGGATGCTCTTTCCATTCCTTTGACACTGGCCTCCACCCCTCTGAAAATATTTCCCCCACCTATTACAATTGCGATTTGAACCCCTGTAGAAATTGCTTCCTTTATTTCCTTGGCCATAAAGTCTACAGTAGACGGGTCAATCCCGTAACTTTTATCTCCCATCATGGCCTCACCACTGATTTTCAGGAGAATCCTGTTATATACAAGACTTTTTATTCTGTGTTTATTCTCCAAGTTGAAACCTGACAAATCTTCTTATGATTATATTTTCACCCAGCTTTGCGACTTTCTCGGAAATTATATCCTTAATCTTTTTCTTCTGATCGGGATCCTTGACGAATAGCTGATCAAGAAGACAGGTGTCAGTGTAAAACTTCTCAAGCTTGCCCTCTATTATCTTTTCGACAACATGTGCTGGTTTGTCTGTAACTTGTACTATGTATATATCTTTCTCCCGTTCAATAGTAGCCGGAGGTACAACATCTCTGGAGAGGTATAATGGATTTGCAGCTGCTATATGCATAGCAATATCCTTTATAAGTTCTTTGAAATCATCAGTTTTTGCGACAAAATCTGTCTCACAGTTAACCTCAACCATTGCGCCTATTTTCCCCATATGTATGTATGAGTATATGAGTCCTTCAGATGTGGTTCTGCCTGCTTTTTTCAGTGCAGTTGCAAGGCCTTTCTGTCTGAGCAGGTCTATAGCCTTTTCAAAATCTCCGTTACATTCTGTGAGTGCTTTTTTGCAATCCATCATACCGACACCAGTTTTTTCCCTGAGGTCTTTAATCATTCCTGGAGAGATCACTGTCATTTTGCCTCCTCAGCTTCTTCCTGTTCTATCTTTTCCTCGACCTTCTGACTCTCGATACTTTCTGCAGCAGTTTTTGACAGTATTTCTTTGCCTTCGATTACAGCATCTGCCATTTTTGAGGTAATGAGTTTTATAGCCCTTATAGCATCATCATTCCCAGGTATTACATAATCGACTTCATCAGGGTCGCAGTTTGTATCAACTATTGCAACTATAGGCACAGAGAGTTTTCTTGCTTCTGCCACAGCAATCCTCTCCTTCTTGGGATCTACTATAAAAAGGGCTTCCGGGAGCCTCGTCATCTCTTTAATGCCTGACAGGTTCTTTTCCAGTTTAGCTTTTTCTTTTTCGATAGCAGCAACCTCTTTTTTGGTAAGCAGGTTTAATGTGCCGTCCTCTTTCATGGTTTCAAATTTTTTCAGTTTTTCTATGCTTTTCTTTATAGTATAAAAATTTGATAGCATACCACCAAGCCAGCGCTGGTTGACAAAAAATGCCCCGGCCCTTGTTGCCTCTTCCTGAATAGCATCTTGTGATTGTTTTTTTGTGCCGACAAAAAGTATAGGCGCTCCTGTTGATGCTAAAACTTTCACGAAGTTATAGGCATCTTCAAGCCCTTTTACTGTCTTCTGAAGATCAATAATATAGATACCATTTCTTTCTCCAAAGATGTATTTTTTCATCTTGGGGTGCCATCGCTTTACCTGATGGCCAAAGTGTACTCCTGCTTCAAGCAGTTCCTTCATTGCTACTACCATCTCTTGTCTCTCCTCCTGTTTCCTGTCCCTCTGTTTACTCGTGATATCGCCATATCGGCGCACAGAGGCAGAATGATGTATTTCCGAAAGAAAACACCTGTCTTTCGGAGAACAAAAGACTAACACAAAAATGTCTTTTTTTGCAAGGGCATGAGATGCTACAATTATCAACAGACACATATACTATTTACCTGACATGTTTTTAGCAGGTAGTAGTAAATTTATTTCGGAATTTCGAATTTTGTCCGCCTAAGGCGGATTCGAATTTCGAATTCTCCGTAAGGAGGGGGTAAAAATGATATCACGTTACACACGTCCTGTGATGGGAAGGTTGTGGGATTTAGAGAATAAGTACAAAAAATGGCTTGATATAGAGATTGCTGTGTGTGAGGCATGGGCCGAACTCGGTGAGATACCAAAGGATGCCCTGAAGGTGATCAAGAAAAAGGTAAGATTTGATATCCAGAAGATTGACGATATTGAAAGGGTTGTTAAGCACGATGTCATAGCATTCCTTACATCAGTGGCTCAGAATCTCGGGACAGAATCGAGGTTTATCCATAAGGGATTGACTTCATCGGATATACTGGATACTGCATTGGCAATGCTTATGCGTGAAGCGTCTAACATTATCATAAAAGATATAAAGGAATTGTTGGATGTCCTTAAAAGGCAGGCTTTCAGATATAAAGACACACCAATGATGGGAAGGAGCCATGGTATCCATGCGGAACCAATAACTTTTGGGTTAAAGTTTGCCCTGTGGTATGAAGACATGAAGAGAAACCTGGCAAGGATGAGAAAGGCAAGGGATGTAATAAATGTAGGGAAGCTTTCTGGAGCTGTTGGTACTTTCTCCAATATCCCACCTGCAGTTGAGGAAAAGGTATGCAAAAAGCTCGGCCTTAAGCCCGAACCTGTCGCAACCCAGGTGGTCCAGAGGGATCGGCACGCAGAGTATCTTGCAACTCTCGCACTCATAGCAGCTTCTCTTGAAAAGATAGCGGTTGAGATAAGGCATCTCCAGAGATCAGAGGTTTTTGAAGCAGAAGAACCTTTTATGGAAGGACAGAAAGGATCGTCAGCAATGCCGCATAAGAGAAATCCTGTTGGCTGCGAAAATCTTGCTGGTCTTTCAAGGCTTGTAAGGTCGAATGCTATGGCAGCTTTCGAAAATATTGCTTTATGGCATGAACGGGACATATCACATTCATCTGTTGAACGTGTGATAATTCCGGATAGTACAATACTAGTTGATTATATGCTTGACAGAATTACAGGAATCCTGGAGAAGCTTCATGTTTATCCGAAAAGGATGAAAGAGAATATATATAAAAGCTATGGCCTTTTTACTTCTCAGAGGGTAATGCTTGCTCTTATTGATAAAGGCATTGACCGTGAACATGCATATGATATTGTGCAGAAAAATGCGATGAACAGCTGGAAGTCAGGAATTCAGTTCAAAAAGTTATTATCAAAAGATAAGGAAGTAAGAAAATATCTTACAATGAAAGAGATTGAAAACATTTTTAATCTCAAATATTATCTGAAAAATATAGACTATATATTTAAAAGGGTTTTTGGGACAGCCAAATAAATCATTACAATCTTCCATTTCTGCTAAAATAAATCCCTGATGAATTTATTGCATTTTTATCGAACCCCGGCCTTTTCGCTGTCGAAAAAAAATGAACTATTGGCAGTTGCTCGGAAGAATATTTCTTCTCAAATAAGCGACATAGAAACAGAATATTGCTTTAATATTGAAATATCTGCATCTCTTACACAAAAAGAATTAGATATCATTAGATGGCTGTTGTCTGAAACATTCGAACCGGATAATTTTTCGGAGAAGAGTTTTTTTAATTCGAAATTCGAATCTGCCTCCGGCAGACAAAATCCGAGTTTTGTTGTTGAGGTTGGTCCCCGCATGAACTTTACAACTGCATGGTCGACTAATGCAGTCTCGGTATGCCACGCCTGCGGATTGACAAAAATTATCAGAATTGAAAGGTCGAGAAGATACAGATTAGTAAAGGGTAAGCAGTATGCACCAAGCAGTAAAAAAGAAAATAAATCTCAACCTCTGAACTTCACAACTTCACAACTGCAGGAATTTATCGAACTCGTCCATGACAGGATGACGGAGTGCCATTATCCGGAAAAGCTTATTACTTTTGGGACAGGAATAAAAGCAGAACCTGTTTATATCGTACCACTAATTGAGGAAGGGATAGAAGCTTTAAAGAAAATAAACATTAAAACCGGACTTGGTCTTGATGACTGGGACATTGAATATTATTACAATCTATTTGTTAATGACTTGGGTCGCAACCCCACAAATGTAGAATGTTTTGATCTTGGTCAGTCAAACAGCGAGCATTCCAGACACTGGTTTTTTAGGGGAAGGCTGATAATTGACGGAAGAAAGATACCGTATACATTAATGGATATAATCAAGCATCCATTAGAAAGAAAACCCGGAAACAGTATTATTGCCTTTAAGGATAACTCAAGTGCGATTCGCGGATACGAAATCGAGACAATAATCCCTGAGCAACCGGATAAACCCTCCTGCTTTCAGAATGCAAAGCTTAATTATCACATTATATTTACAGCAGAGACACACAATTTTCCTACAGGTGTTGCACCGTTTCCAGGAGCAGAAACAGGCACAGGCGGCAGGATAAGGGATGTGCATGCTACTGGAAAAGGCAGCTTGGTTGTTGCAGGTACAGCTGCATACTGTGTTGGCAATCTACAGATACCAGGGTACTACCTGCCATGGGAAGACCCCTCTTTTGAATATCCGTTAAACCTTGCATCACCTCTTCAGATAGAAATAGAAGCAAGTAACGGAGCTTCTGATTATGGAAATAAATTTGGTGAACCGGTTATTCAGGGCTTTACAAGGTCTTTTGGCTTGAGATTGCCGGACAAGGAAAGAAGCGAATGGATAAAACCCATAATGTTTACCGGTGGCATAGGACAGATTGATAAAAGGCACATTGAGAAGGAAGAACCACGAAAAGGAATGCTTGTAATCAAGATAGGAGGACCTGCTTATAGAATCGGGATTGGGGGGGGGTCTGCCTCGAGCATGATTCAGGGCGAAAATATAGCTGAGCTAGACTTCAGTGCTGTACAGCGCGGTGATGCAGAGATGGAGCAAAAGGTTAACAGGGTTATAAGGGCATGTGTGGAGATGGGTAATGAGAATCCCGTTATCAGCATCCATGATCAGGGTGCAGGGGGTAATTGTAATGTTGTTAAAGAAATCATTTATCCTGCCGGTGCAAGAATAGAAATAAGAAGTATTCAGCTGGGTGATAATACACTTTCAGTACTTGAGATATGGGGTGCTGAATACCAGGAACAGGATGCACTCCTTATACAACCGTATGAGGCTGAAAAGTTTATTGCTCTATGTAGAAGGGAGAAAGTTCCTTGCTCAGTTATCGGAGAGATTACAGGAGATGGTTACATAGTACTTCATGATAAGGTAGACGGAAGCGTTCCAGTGAATTTTGAGTTATCAAAGGTGCTTGGCAAGATGCCGCAGAAGACCTTCAAAATTAAGAGGATAATACCTGATCTTAACCCTTTACAAATACCTGAAAATATTACTGTTATGGATGCTGTTGAAAGAGTGTTCCGGCTTGTGTCAGTTGGCTCCAAGAGGTTTCTTACAAACAAGGTCGATAGATCTGTTACCGGTCTTATAGTGCAACAGCAATGCTCAGGTCCTCTCCAGCTTACAATATCTGATGTTGCAGTTGTAAGTCAGGGCCATTTCGGATTAACAGGTGCAGCTACTGCTATTGGTGAACAACCAATAAAGGGGCTGGTAAACCCTCAGGCAATGGCTCGAATGAGTGTAGGTGAGGCATTAACCAATATCGTGTGGGCACAGGTCAGTTCCCTTGAAGATATAAAATGCTCTGGCAACTGGATGTGGGCAGCAAAGCTTCCTGGTGAAGGTGCAAGGCTTTACGATGCTGCGGTGGCTTTAAGGGATATCTTAATTGAACTTGGTATAGCAATTGATGGTGGTAAAGACAGCCTTTCAATGGCTGCCAGAGTTCTAGATTCATCAGGCAAAACGGAAATTGTCAAGGCACCGGGAACTCTTGTTATTTCTGCATATGTTTCATGTCCAAATATATTAAAGGTTATCACACCAGATATCAAAAGGCCGGGTGAAAGCAGGCTTCTTTATATTGATCTTGGAAAAGGCAGGGACAGAACAGGGGGCACTGCTTTAGCGCATGTCTATGGACAAATCGGAAATGAATCTCCTGATGTTGACGATCCCCAACTTCTTAAGCGCACCTTTAATGCTATACAAAAGCTCATAGCGGATGACGTGATACTTTCAGGGCATGATAGAAGTGACGGAGGATTAGTTACTACATTGCTTGAGATGGTGTTCGGAGGTAACTGCGGGATTGATGTGAATATCAAGTCAAAAGTCAAAACTCAAAAGTCAGAAAAAGAGGTTAAGAAGATAAGAGGCTCAGAAGACAAGAAATCTCAACTTCATAGTTTCTCAACTTCTCAAGTTTTTTCTCTTCTATTCTCAGAAGAGCTTGGAATGGTAATCGAATATCTCAATGAGAATGAGAAAAAAATAATATTCTGTCTAAAAAAGGAAAAAATACCCTATCAAATTATCGGAAATACCACGACAGATAAAAATATAAATATTAGCGTAGATAAGCGATCTGTTTTAAAAGAGGACACGATAGTTCTAAGGAATTTATGGGAGGAAACGAGTTATCAACTCGACAGACGCCAGGCAAATCCTGACTGCGTTGACGAAGAAAGAAAGATAAATTTCAATAGAAAAGGTCCTAAATATATCTTGACATTTAATCCTCAAAAAACACCTCAGGAGATTATAGAAAAACAAATCAAACATAGAGTGGCAATAATTCGTGAAGAAGGCAGCAACGGAGACCGTGAAATGACCTCCGCTTTTTATCAGGCAGGATTTGAAGTATGGGATATAATGATGACTGATCTACTTGATGGGAGAATAAGTCTTGATAACTTCAGGGGGGTTGCCTTTGTAGGTGGTTTTAGTTATGCAGATGTACTTGATTCTGCCAAAGGTTGGGCAGGGGTAATCAGGTTCCATGAAAGACTCTATGAACAATTTCAAAAGTTTTATGAAAGGCTAGATAGCTTTAGCCTCGGAGTTTGTAACGGTTGCCAGCTCATGGCGCTCCTCGGCTGGGTTCCCTGGAAAGGAATTCCGGATAGCGTTCAGCCAAGATTTATACAGAACAGGTCAGGCAGATTCGAATCACGATTCTCAACAGTTCACATTTTACCGAGTCCCGCCATTATGCTGAAGGGGATGGTTGGCTCGACATTAGGTGTTTGGGTTGCACATGGTGAAGGAAGAGCCTATTTCCATGACAATGATATACAGAAAGAGGTTATTAGACAGGGCTTGGCACCTGTACGAT
>MHEF01000092.1:0-307 GCA_001805125.1 Nitrospirae bacterium RBG_13_39_12 | reverse complement strand
GATGCCACACCCGGAAAGAACTTTTTTAAAATGGCAATGGGCTTATATGCCGGAGGATTGGAAGAAAAATCTTAAAGCCTCACCATGGCTCAAGATGTTCCAGAATGCAAGGGAATGGTGCGAGAAATAGAGGCTGACCTCTTAGAGATCAAAAGATAATTTCATAATTATTATTGCCAATTATTGTTATTTGCTGTATGATTTACATCAATTGATGTAAATAAAACATCATAGGAAATTTTGATAGATGTCTCTATTGTTTAAGACAAAGTTAAGAAGAAAGCTGTTAACTTATTCTTTTACCCAT
>MHEF01000091.1 GCA_001805125.1 Nitrospirae bacterium RBG_13_39_12 | reverse complement strand
TTGCGGTAGCAACATGTGGTTTAGAGTATGCAGCCCGTTGAAGTTTATCCACCCAATTTTTTGTAACGAGTGTATCTGAATTCAGGATTATTACATCCTCAGGAGAGAGTTTCATTCCCCTGTTTATTGTCTTCACAAAGCCTTGATTATCGGGGTTAAAGAACACCTCAATCCTCTTACCATCTCTCTCTTCTTTTAACTTTTGAAGATATGCCGTCACTCTATGGTCAGTGCTCTTGTCGTCTATGATGACCAGACTATGGGTTACAATATCTGTATTTCGAAAAATACTCCCGATACAATCCCTTAAGCACTTGTATCCATTATATACAGGCATAATGATATGAACCGGTTTTTTAATAAATCCATGTACCTCGGAGATTCTTGACTCCTTAGTAAAACTTACTGAATCAAGCCTTTTGACCCTCGGCTTTACTCTCAGATAACCGGGATTAAAGCGAAGCCTTCTTTTAACCCTGACCGAAATCCCTTTCATCCCCTCCTGCTGCATAACCTTTACGCCCTTTAAAAGCATTTCATAAAATATCCTTCTCCTTGAACCTACAGGCGCAATTTTATCTTTAAATCTTCTATATTGTTCTATCAATTTCCAACTAAGGCTGTTTGACAGCGCTTTCTGAAGACTCATTAATTCATGTATCAACCTATCCCTTTCATACTCAATCCGCTGCTTTTCGGCCTCGAGCCACTTGAGCTTCTTCTCGAACTCCATTCGCTCAAGAGAAGTCGATTCGATCTTTTTCATCTCATACTCGATCTGCTGCTTCTCATACTCGATCTGCTGCTTCTCGTATTCGATCTGCTGCTTCTCGTATTCGATCTGACGCTTCTCGGCTTCGAACCATTTAAGTCTCTTTATAAAATCCATTCTTTCCAATGAACTGGACGATTCGATCCTTATCATCTCGTTGATGAGATTCATTCTCTCCGTCGCGTTATGGACGCAGGAAATATAGATAGCCGTGGGGGTAATCTTATCAATATTCTGATCCAGAACTCTCTTGTACGCTATCTGGCTGAAGTCTTCCGATAAGGCCCTCCTGTTGATCTGCGACTCGTTACACCATTGAATATATCGCGCCGTCACCTTTTTGATATGCTCGAACCAGTACTTCTGGGATAATTTTATAAGAACCTTCCAGTCCTCGAAGATCTCGAAACTTTCATCAAATCGCACACCGTCGAAGACTGACCTGTGGAAGAGTAGGCAGATAAACGGGATATAGTTCTGGATCAACAGCATCTCCGGCGAGAATTCCTGTGAATAAAATACATATTTGAACTTTTCGACGATCTCGTCTTCGCCGACTATGTCGATAAAGACTACCTCTGCCTGTGTATAGGCTATCTTTAGGGTAGAGCTCAAAAGCCTTACCATTAGAACTTTAATATGTTCGGGGTAGAATTCGTCATCGTCATCGAGAAATCCGATATATTTACCCTGTGCATTCTCGAGACCGACATTTCCAGCATGTGCCCTTCCTATGTTTTTTTCAAGCCTGATGTAGTTCAGGGCTATGTCCCCAAGAATCGCTCTGAGTTCATCGACCTCAAGATTGCACCCGCCGTCATTCACAAGGACGACCTCGATCGGCCTGTAGGTCTGCACAGAAATGCTCTGCAATGCCCTCTTTAAAAGTTTTGGCCTATCCTTTGTCCTGACGATTATGGAGACTAATGGATTATTCACCATATCATTCATGGTTAACGACCACATCGGTTTACAATTCCGATCGTTCTTTCCTTTGACTTATAGAAAAGCCTTTTAATCATCGTAGGCGGTTAACTTTTTTTGTAACCAGATTTGGTAAACGCAGGCCAAGTTTTATCCCCATAATCCTTGAGTCTGTCAAGAACATCAATATTCTCAACCGCCTGTAATATTATACCTCTCTTTAATAATGAAAAGAGGTCTTTCCACACTTTTAGGTGAATCTTCCCTATAATATACTTGCCGATAAGCCCTAATGTGCTCTTCACTGACGTCTCTGCTGAACGCGCTGTCAGGGCATTCAGTAAAATGTTAATTGCACGGCGGTTTTAAAAAACTTGTTATGACTGCATGCACAGATAATTGTCCCCAGTGGCGCAAGGTTTCATTTGATACACTCATCTTGGCATCCTCCATGTCTGAAGCCCTCTTTCCTCAAACTGAAAATCGATGATCTCCCCACCAAGTTTTTCGAGCCTCTCGGCAACCTTATGTCTCTTGTCAAACTGACAGTAAATCATCATAAATCCTCCACCCCCTGCGCCGGAAATCTTGCCTCCTATCGCCCCGGCCTTTATTGCCTCATCATACATCTCATCTATTGCCGGATTGCTTATCTTATTGCTCATCTTCTTTTTCTGTTCCCACCCAAAGTTCAGAAGTTCGCCAAATTCCTTAAGTTTACCGGTAAGAAGCGCCCTTTTCATATCTATGGCATTTTGTTTCAGCAGATCCATTGCTTCAATGGTGTCCTTTTTGCCGGAAACAAAATTCTCCACTTGTGAGTCAATTATCTTTGCTGACAGTCTGGTACACCCTGTATAGCACAAAAGCATGTTGTATTGTAGCTCATTAATCACATCCGATTTAATTTTAAGAGGATTGATTATGACCTGCTCTCCATCAAATTCCATGAAGTTGAAACCACCGAAGGCAGCGGCATACTGATCCTGCTTCCCACCCTTTATACCGATATCTTTTCGCTCTATTTCATAAGCAAGGTGAGCAATATCGTAATCGCCGAGAGGAATCATCTGCCATTCTTTGAAAACACCTACCAGGGCTACAACCATTGTTGACGAGGAACCGAGACCCGAACCTGCGGGAGCGTCACTGTGGGTATACAATTTAAAACCGTCATGGTTTTTCTTAAGCCTTTTTATTACCCCCTTTGCAAGATCCATCTCTCCATCGAAAACGAACTTCTGATCAACCTTGTAGTCCGCAACGATATTATAATCGAGGGACTCTATATTTATTTTATTATCCTTTTTGGGAACCAGTGTGGCAAAAGCGTATTTATTAATCGTGGCATTCAATACAGCACCTCCTTTTACATCAGAATAAGGTGAAACGTCGGTACCACCGCCTGCAAAACCAAGACGTAAAGGTGCCTTTGAATGTATAATCATACTACCCCCCTCACCGGCAATTCTTTCTTTGCTTTTTCATAATCCTCGGGAATACCTATATCAATGAAATAGCCATCGCCGGGAAAGCCATAAAGTCCCTTGCCGACAAGCGCGGGAAGCACTTCCCGTTCAAGAGAAGACACTCTGTTGGCGGGGATGTAACCAAAAATCTCTCTACTGAACACGTACATTCCACCGTTTATATATCGTGCTCTTCCCTCATCAACTTTCTCGATAAAGGCTATGATCTTATTGGCTTTATCAATGCTGACACTGCCATACCTGCCTGTGTTTTCCTTATGTGCGAGTGCCATTGTCGCAATGGCTCTCCGTGCTTTATGAAAACGGAGCATCTCCCTTAGGTCCACTTCAAAATACGTATCTCCGTTGATAACAAAAAAGTCATCGGATTCTATGAGCGGTTCCGCAAGTTTAATAGCTCCTCCAGTTCCAAGCAGTTCTTTCTCGGCAATATATTCTATGTTTAACCCGAGCATAGGGCCGTTTCTAAGAAATTCTCTTATCGCCTCCACTCCATGACCTGAAGATATAATAACATCTGTAAATCCTTGTTTTGCAATAAATGTGAGTAGATATTCAAGAAATGGTTTGTTTCCAATTGGTGCGAGAGGTTTTGGCAGATCACCAAGTATACCTTTCAGCCTTGTACCAAGCCCGCCGGCAAGAATGATTATTTTCATTTTGTCTGGATTTTTATTTCTTTTTTGATATTATCACAAGTTCTTGACCTTTTTTCAGGCGTATATAACGCGACCATGAGGGATTGGGGAAATACTTCCTCTTTCTCCTTTATCTTTTATCTTTTCCACCTTTCAAAAAGAAACTTAAAAATTTTAGACGACATTAAAAACATAAAAGTTTATCAAATAAATCGGAATACTTGCCAGCCTCACGGGAGAATATTCCCTCAAACTTTTGTCTTTTATAATTGGCAAATCAATCGGGAATTCTCAAACAAAATTCTGGTGTTAAGTGTTTATATATTTTTGTTGCCCCTTTTTGTTCTTTTGTCATGGCAGCAATCATTTGTGTTGGCTTGATTTTTCCTAATTCAATATAATAATCGTCAAGTTTTGCAAAAAAATCAATGAAAGTTCTATCTAATTCGTTGTTTGGATCAAAATTATGTCCAAAGGAACGATCTACAAAAATGGAAATTAGATTACTAAACCCAATAAAAAGATCAAATTTAAATTTACTAAGTAACAGAGGTAAAATGTCCTGTGATCTAATTCCTTCAAACCCTTCACGTGAACAATCCCAATTATCATATAGAGGTTCAAACCGCTTTAACTGATGGTTATATTTATGCCTGTCGTCAAGTAATGACCAAAAAGCATTAACAAATTCCAATGCTTCCGGCCAGCGCATATGACCATTTCTACCGATCATGTCATGCGTAAGAAAAAAACCCTCTGAATACAAAGCATCGTTAATCTTATTGAATAAAATCTCAAGTTCCACAAAATGATGCAAGCTCTGATTGGCAATAATCACATGATATTTATTATCGATTTCCCAACTGTTAATGTCAGTATTTAGAAAAATAAATTTGGATGCTAATCCTGAATCATTTACAATTTTCTTTCCTCTTTGAAGCATATGTGGATTAATATCAAGACAGGTAAATAAAAAATTGATGATACCCTGCTCAACTAATAGTTTTGATAAATTTGCTTCCAAGTCGCAGTTTCCAGCGCCGACACTTAATATCTTGCATTCAGTTCTATCTTGAGAACACAATCTTTTAATATATTCAATATAAAATTGTTCCACATTATTAAAGCCTAATAATTCTAATTTAGGACGCAAATATTTGTTTGACCAATAATGGAAAATAGGGGGCAATTCATGCACATTTTCAACCTGCGCATAATGTGAAATTTCTTCACGAAGCTTCTTCCGCCACACCTCTTCGTTTTTCTTCATATTTTAAAAATCCTAGCGCATCTTTTCTCTCTAATATACAGACAAGCAGGGGCTGACAATTGTTGATCATAATAACTTAATCAAACAAATATTGAAACGAAAATAACCAAAATAAGATCTGCCCCTAATGTTAATAGTATCGATAAAAACCAAGCAATAGTATTATCAGTTACAATCCATCCATACTGGTGAGTTGATAAAGATTTTGACGCTTAATTTCTGTCAAATGAAATATGGTTATTCTTTTCTTTAACATTGATTTCCTTTAACTCTTTCAATAGATAAAGCTTCCCATGTTTATCCTCAGCGACTAATTTAAAATAATCTAAAAGTGATTTATCGAACTCTAATTTTAAGCAACCGGTTGTATTGACTAAAAAAAATTGAATATCCATAGCCCTCAGTTTTTCATACAATTTCTCACTGTTCCCGACTGCTTCTAAAATGGTTGAATATCGTGCAGGGCCAAACCAATCGCCTATCATCTTCCCTTTTGCAAAGTAGAATGCATTTTCAAAGCCTATCTGATAAATACTGAGGGAAGGACTTTTATTTGCGATCTGTAATAAATGAAACGATTCTATTTCCTTGCTAAGATATTCATTTCTCATCTGGCTTGTCACTGGCAAGGGATTTTTTGATATCGCTTTAACAATTTTTTTATCTAAAAATAATATTGGCAAGATTATAAGAAAAACGGTAACTGAACCCATTATTTTCTGGGGTAAGCGTCTTGAACTAAAATTATTCCCAAGAAAGAAATTGATCGGTCTTTTTATGAGGTTTTCATAAAGATAGATAAGGATAATTGCTGATAAGAGGGATATCATAGGGAAAACGGGGAGCAAATATCGCAATACTTGAGTAGAAAAAAACCAGATGATTATATTCACAAATACGAAAATACAAAGTTTTTTATTAAAACCGTCGGATTTCTTAAATAAAAAAACTCCGAGGAAGGCCGCGACCATCCCAGGTGAAATGGCCCCTTCCGCAAATTTACCATAATGAAAGAGAAGGTTCCATGGAAGCATCAGCATAGAAATCACATCTTTGGGAGTGCCATACCCTTTAAGAAGATTTTCAGATTGTCCTATCAAATCCTCTTTATTCCATAACCAGTGACCAAAAATTTCACCCCCAAAAGGAGAAATAGGATCTCCAGAAATAATGAAATTTCTGATATACCATGGAGACCCAAAAATGAACACGGGCACAAGGAATCTCATAACTGACGAGAACTTCCTGCTTTGAAACGCAATCCATATTGCGAACATAGGGAAATATAAAAAGCCATTATATTTGGAACCGATCGCAATCCCTGTAGCAAATCCCGATAGGTATAACCAATATTCTTGTTTTGTAATCGACCATAAACTTATGCAGTAAAATCCCAAAAAAATAAACAACGTTAATCCAAGGTCTATATATGAAGTTTTCATCAAATGGGCCACAAGAGGACTGGAAAGAAAAATAAATGCAGCTATGGCTCCTGTTTTTTTATCTGACGTCAGAGATCCCAAATTGTATATCCCTAATGCGGTAAGGAGAGCAGCAGCCGCATGAATTAGGTGAGCCAAAATGTCATCATAAAATAGTAAAGAAAGGGCATACAGAAGGTCGAAATTATGGGCATATAGCGGATATCGAAGGAACGGATTTACACTGAGCCCATTATTTTCAACATAATGTTTTGCGTACGGCAGGTGATAGGAGATTTCGTCCCATTCTGTCGGAGGATAAAGGGGGAGAAATAAAAAAGGGGAAAATAGTATTGTTATCAGTACGATCCAGTGCCAATTTCTTTTCAAAAAAAAGCTGGCTTTACCGAAATCTTCGATTGTCTTTGTTTTAAGATTGTAAAAATCCCGTTTCGATGTATAAATATAAACAATCAGGAATAATAATAACGCTGGTAATATGAACATTTTGTTAAACATCTTAAAGAGAGCAAAATAGAATAATATAACAATAATGAATCCAACTCCTGACGATGTGTAAAGGAGTAATCTGCCGCCATTTTGAGGCAATGCGCACCTCCGCAGCAGTTTTCTGCCTATGATATAAGAGAGGAGTAAAAAAGCGACTAAGATACTGTAGTGTCCGAATACAAACTTAAAAGTTGTAAAAATATTCGACGTCAAGTCTTGCTCTTAAAAACTAATTTATTTAAAATGATGAAATTGATCAGAAACATTGTAAATTCAGCTGCAGGTTTTGCTAAAGCCATAGAGACTCCTATAATGTCAACCAAACAATAGAGCAATATCGCTGTACTCGATAGAGAAAAGATAACGGCGGCGATATATTTTAATCCTTCCGGTAGTTTCTTTGACCTTGATTTAAATACCAGATGTCTGTTGGAAAAGAAATTAAATGTGCCACTGCATATCCTTGAAATAACATGCGAGAGAAGGTAATAAACTCCGAATAGATAACTCAGCAAAAGAAAAACAGTATAATCCAAAAGAAAAGAGGCTATCGCAACGCCTGTATATTTTGATAGTGGAACGAGCACGCGGAGAGAATCTTGCAAAGGATGGAATTTTGAGTTTTTATTTTTGTCAAAATAAATAGTTTCAATTTCAATATTACCTATGTTTCGGTTTGACTCAACAGCGTAAACTAACATTCTCATTTCGGTTTCGTATCTGCCGGGAAGAATGTTGGAAGCTATATCCTTCGCAAAGTCGGCTGAAAGAACTCTAAAGCCCGACTGTGTATCGACAATAGACTTCTTAAAGATTGCGTTAAATAACTTAGCTATAAAAACATTCCCAAATTTGCTGCGAAAGGGCATTTCTTTTACTGCTTGTCTCATACCGATCACTAAGTCATACAATTGATTAGACGTTGAAATAAATTGCTTAAATTTTTGAATTTCCGTTGGGTCATGCTGCCCATCACTGTCGATAGTGAAGATATAATCAGGGTCGTGTTTAATTGCCTCTACTATGCCAGCTATTAATGCATGACCCTTACCTTTATTTTCGGGGAATGCAATTAACTTAACATTTGTTAACTGAGCACATTTCTCGAGATATCTTTTATTTTCAGCATTTGATCCGTCATCAACAACAACCACAAAATCAACATTCTTGCTGACTTCAGAAATAACCGATATAACTATGTTCCCAGGATTATATACAGGAATTACAGATATAAACTTATGACTGGCTATATTTTGTGCATATACAGACATTTAAGCATATTTTAAAAACTTTGAGTACGAGCCTATAAGAGAATCATTGGTTCAAGCCATAGTGGCTAATCGCCAATTCCATTTTAACCTGGATCATTAGCTGTACAAAAACTCTTTTCCCCTTTTATTCTTTATCTTAGAGTGTTAAAACAATGTTCAGACAGAGAATGAATTTTCACTCAGGGTTTCACTATAAATTTCATTTCATTCGACTTCTGGTTAGTTTTTTTATCAAGCAAATACAAGGGATATTCCCCTGGTTTCTCATATAAATTCTTCGGGACGACTGCAGAAACTGCCTTTCCTTCTGATTGTGGGGCACTTTCCAAAGAAACTCCATTGAGAACAAAAACAGTAGTTGGTGTTGCATTTTCTGTTTCAGCCCAGATAGCACTTTCACCATTGGGTTGCTTATTAAATATCTGGCCTGCCCTTATGTCCTCAGGGCCATATTTTTTAAGGACTAATGGTTTCGACTCCTGTTTAGAACTACACCCGGCAAAAAATGTCATCAATAGTAGAGAAAATAATACAATCGATACAGCCTTTTTCATTCCCATTTGTCGTTCCTCCTTTTTAGTTTTATGAGAAAAATTCTATGGTACCTTAAGCCGGTCACCTCCCTTTTGTCAATTCAAAATTCCCAACTCATGAAACATCTTCGAAAGTTTCTCTTTCGCTACTTCAGGGGTAAAATTATTCCTCATCCACGTGAAAGAATTTTTCGAAATTTTATTCCAGGTCTCTCCATTTTTATAGAGTTCAATAATTCTCCTTGCAAATTCTTCTGGACTGTCAGCGATAAAGGCATTATTGCCATTCTCTAAACCCAGTCCCTCAGCCCCGATAGTCGTCGTCACCGTCGGTAAGCCATAACTCATACTATGGATTATTTTTCCTTTAACCCCTGCACCGTACCTCATGGGTGCAACAAACACTTTTGATGTCTCAAAATAATTTGAAACATCATGCACATATCCTGTAATAATAATGTTATCAGAAGCGAGACTATTTACCCTCTTCGTAGGATAACTACCAATAATATAGAACTTTATATCAGGGATTTCCCTTGTTATTATGGGTAGTATCTCGCTGGCAAACCAGCAAACACCATCTTCGTTTGGTGGATGCACGAAACCGCCAATAAACATAATATCTTTTCTGCTTTGAAAACCATTCACAGAGATAGTACCAACAGGATGAACATGTGGCATATGATATATCTTTAGATTAGGGTTTTCACTCAGCATTAATTCTCGCTCATAAGGACTGACTACTATCATAGCATCACTTATCCTGGCAAGATTAAATTCTCTTTGTTTTATTTTATTAACATCTTCCATTAATTTTACATTATTTTCTATCTCTGCCCGCCTTTCCTCTCTCAAAAAGGCAAGATCGTGGGAATCATATATAATTTTGGCATGTGTATCCTGTTTTATCTTGTTAACGTATTTTATAGAAATATGGGCCCTCGATAGATATATCACATCAAAGTATTTACCAAAACTGTCAATATATTCATCGAAGTCCCTGTTACCGTAAAGCACCTCGATTCCCATCTGCTGTAACTCTGTAGTATATGGCTCCATCTTTGCCAGGTTATCCGGCCAGAAAACAATCTTAAATCCCATCTCCAAAAAAATCTTCAGATACTCGAACATCCTGACAGAACCGGCGTCCTTATCATATGTAGGCACGTAGTGGTCTATAAACAGCATCCTTCTTTTCTTTTTGTAATCTCGCCCCCTTGCAAGAAAGACGTCCGCACCGGCAGGCATATGTTCATTTACCAGAACTTCTTTCCACTTATCTATAAATTTTTTCTTATTTATTTCCTGGTATTTTTTTATTCCAGTTGAAATATCTGTCCCGGCAGTTATCCCCTCAAAGTGAATTATTTCTGACCGGGGCTGGTATAAAACCTTATAACCAAATTTTCTTATGGTAAAGGCAAGATCGCTATCCTCACAATATGCAGGGACATATCGAATATCAAATCCATTGACCTTTTCGAATAAGTCTTTTCTTACAAGAATGCATGCAGCTGAGCAGTAGTCAACCTCTCTGAGATAATTATACTCGGGTTTTTCAGGGTCATCTCCTCTTCCATAATTCCATGCAGAACCGTCATTCCAGACAATTCCTCCAGCCTCCTGAAGTTTTCCATCAGGGTACACTAATTTTGCTCCAACCAATCCAACAGATGCATCACTTTTTGCGGTATCCAACAATGCCTTCAGCCACTCTTCTGTGACCTTTGTGTCATTGTTCAAGAAAACAAGATATTTGCCATTTGCAGCCCTGGCACCAATATTACATGCCCCTACAAAGCCGACGTTCTCTCTGTTGGTCAAGACATTAATATTTTTCATTTCCTTCAGAACCTTACTGGTCTGATCTGTGGAAGCATCATCAACGACTATTATCTCGTATTTAACGCCCTTGGTATTTTCTGAAATTGAGTTAATACAGTTAAATGTATATTTAGCATTATTAAACACCGGTATAATTATTGATACCTCTGGTTTTTTGTATCTTGGCATGGATAACGGCTTTATTCTGTGAGATAGAGAGGTATTTATCTTTTTCCTTGATGTGCTTAAAAACTCTGTTGAAAACTTAGTTTTTGCCTTATGGAAAAACCTGTCAAACCCTTCATTTTTTATTACATTAATTCCCTTCAGTCCATATTCATATAACCTCCGCCTTTTAGACCCCTGAGGTAAAAGTCTGCTTTTTACTCTTCTGTACTTCGACAATAACTGCCACCCTAAAGAATTGTATATCTCGGATAATGTAAAGTGCGTTTCTGTGATCTCTTTGCGCAGTTTTTCTATTTCTGCCTTTTTCTCTGAAACAACAACCTCTTTACTTGAAATCTCTTTATGCAGATTTTCTATCTCTGCTTCTTTCTCGGAAATCTCTCTGCGAAGTCTTTCTACCTCAGCTTCTTTTTTCGAAATAATCGCCGCCTTCTCCGAAATGGCTGCCTCTTTCTCTAATATAAGTGCTTCACTCTCTAAGATGACTGCCTCTTTCTCGACAATAACCGCCTCTTTCTCCGAAACCTCTCTGCGAAGTCTTTCTATCTCAGCTTCTTCTTTCGAAATAATCGCCTCTTTCTCTGAAATCTCCCTGTGAAGTCTTTCTATCTCGGCTTCTTCTTTTTCTGAAATAACTGCCTCTTTCTCGACAATAACCGCCTCTTTCTCCGAAACCTCTCTGCGAAGTCTTTCTACCTCAGCTTCTTCTTTCGAAATAATCGCCACCTTCTCTGATATAACCGCATCCTTCTCCGAAATCTCTCTGCGAAGTCTTTCTATCTCAGCTTCTTCTTTCGAAATAACCGCCTCTTTCTCTGATATAACCGCCTCTTTCTCTGATATAACCGCATCCTTCTCCGAAATGGCTGCCTCTTTCTCGACAATAACCGCCTCTTTCTCCGAAACCTCTCCGCGAAGTCTTTCTATCTCAGCTTCTTCTTTCGAAATAATCGCCTCTTTCTCTGACATAAATCTGTTTAACATGTCCTGCTCTCTCAAAAGTGATTGGATAGTCTCAGGAGTTAATTTTTTAATGTGCTTATAAAATATCTTTGAATACGCAGAACCTGTCTCACCACAGTATTTAGCACGTTCAGTAATCTGCAAATGTTCGCTCCAGATATTGTATTTCGCAGTTGCCTTTTTAATATGATAAAAGGGGGTGTCATAACCTACCCTTATTAACAAATCCCAGTCTTCATACAGATCAAGCTCCTCATCAAATCCATTGACGTTTTGTAAATGCTTATGCGGAAAGATAATACACATAAAAGGGATATAATTTTCGGCCAAGAGCTTATTATATGAGAATTCTTTTGAGTGAAATATCCCCTTATCTATGTCGATTATCTTCTCTTTCTGATCATCATAAACTTTATGGATTAATTTGGCATCAGTGTAAGCAACTTTGTAATCGCTCTGTTCTAAAAAAGAAATTAGAGTTGAGGTATGATTGCTATAAAATTCATCGTCATCGTCTAAAAATCCTATATACTCTCCCTTTGCATTTTTTATCCCCACATTCCCGGCATGTGCCCTGCCTCTGTTTTTTTCGAGTCTTACATAATTCAGAGGTATATCTTTAAGGATGCTATTGAGTTTTTCGGTATCAAGGTAGCAGCCACCGTCATTCACGAGGACAACCTCTATGGGCCTGTAATCTTGCTCAGAAATGCTCTGCAATGCCTTCTCTAACAGTTTTGGCCTGTCCTTTGTCCTGACGATTATGGAAACTAATGGACTTTCTTTATTCATTCAACCTGACTTTTTCTTTGCAACTAT
>MHEF01000090.1:4682-5135 GCA_001805125.1 Nitrospirae bacterium RBG_13_39_12 | reverse complement strand
TATGCAGTCTACTGCAACCTTATTTCGTGATTCCCGACCGACAGCGAAGTCACGGATTAGGTTTTTAGGTATAAGAGCTGCCTTAGAAGTAAGCTTTTCAAGATTCTTAAGAAATATCTCAAGGCTTGATTCTGTTAAGGGAAGGGGTTCATCAACAATCCACCGGCCAACGTATCTCATAAACAGGAAATGATCTCCATCAAAAGCAACACCTAAAAGACGGTCTTTGCTGAATCGTTCTTTTTTGGCAAAGTCGAGAATATAGCCCTGGACCTGCGTGATGAGCTGACGATTTTTATTATTATCCGGCTTTATGGCATAAGGTTTCTTGTATTCAAGGATCAGACGATTAAAAACCGTGTCAGCCCGTCCATTCGCTAAGGTGAGTTCATCACGTATTTGAAGATTGAGGCCGACGCGCTTTTCTTTCAGGAATGTCTCCCAAATCGGTGA
>MHEF01000090.1:4161-4372 GCA_001805125.1 Nitrospirae bacterium RBG_13_39_12 | reverse complement strand
ATATTTAGACACGTTATTCGGTCATGTCGACAACATCGACATATCACGCTGAGAGCAGTTTAAAGAGCTTAACATTCAGATACAGGTTCTCCTTGCCTACTTTGTGGCTCTTAAGAACTCCAATCTTTTCCAGTTCCTTCAGGTACTCGGCGGCCGTCTGTCTCTCTGCAATGCCGGCATCAACAAGAAACTGCACCTTTGTGTAAGGCTG
>MHEF01000090.1:0-3812 GCA_001805125.1 Nitrospirae bacterium RBG_13_39_12 | reverse complement strand
TGGTATGCAAAAAAAATGGCTATTGCCAAAGACCATAAAGTCCATAATAAGATGGACCTTCCACAATCAGCAAATACCAACCAGATTAAATAAATAGGAAATCTCCACTTACTCTTCCTGAACTCCTCAAGGTAATCTTGGTCTTGAGCGAACCGCTTGAAACGGGGACTTCCGTAACACGTAGATACCCTTATCCCATTGTAGCGAGACCAACGATTGTATTTTATATCAGTAACTTTTGTCTCTTCGAAGTTAGCATTTCTAAGGTCAGCCCTTATGAGGTTTGCGCTATATAGGACAGCACCTTCGAAGTTTGTTCCTGTAAGGTAAGCACCTTTAAAGATTACGCCTGAAACGTCAGCTCTTCCGAAGTTTGCGCTATCTAGGACAGCACCTTCGAAGTTTGTTCTTACAAGTTGAGCACCTTTAAAGTTTGCTCTTATAAGATTAGCACGTTTGAGGTTTGTTAATATAAGGTTGGCACCTTCGAAATCTGCATCTTTAAGGTCAGCACCCTGGAAGATTGTTTCCTCAAGGTAAGCACCTTTGAGGTTTACTTTCTTAAGGTTAGCCTTGCTGAAATCCTCGTGCTGAAGATTAGGTCTGATGTTTATATTTAGTTCCCTCCACATGTTCCAAGACTCTACACCTTCTTTGAGTTTGTCCAGGTGAGCTTGATTAGCCATTTCCTATGCCTCCTTAAAGAAACTTAATAATTAATCAAAGTTACCTATTATAGTCTGAGGTAAGTATCAAAAATCTATTTTTTGGTCAAACTGTGGAGTAATGTTTATTTGCAACATAATATTGTAATAACACAGTTTACTGACAAATAACGCTTTCAGGAAGTAGGGTTGTCTCGAAGAATCTCCGGAATGTTGTGCGTCATTTGCCCAGAAGGAAGCATACCATCTCCAAGTGAGAATTAAAGTCCGCCTCATCCTTCGGCTTTTTCAGCCAACATTACAGGAATCCCGTCATGAAATAGGAACTGATGGTTTTCATTGCAGCATACCCCATCTTGTTTTATTGAAACTGCGCTTTTATCGATCGGACAACGCAAAAGGTTGTACAATCTTTGCTGCTCGGTTTCTCCTTCTATTTGGAGTTTCCCGTACTCCTTGTCCTTGCCAGCTTTCTGAGCCAATACATAAAAACCCAGATCAATGCGTTCTCCCACTACTGTTTCAAACAGCAGATATCTCTTCACCAAACGTTTCGCAATATTTGCGATCCAACCGGCAGAACTGTCCACATAGACAACTATTCCGCCCGGGCGACATACCCTTGCAAATTCCATAAAACAAGGCATGGTATTCTGCACCAATACCAAATCTGCCGATTCATCAGCCAACGGCAAAGCAAAGGTATCCGCCTGCACATGGGAAACCTCTGCAGTAATATCTCTACAGTTATTGCGCGCTTGCATCAGCATTTCATGGAGAAGATCAAAGGCAATAAAGACGGCATTGGGAAATTGCTCGGCGGCCTGCTTGGTCACAAAGCCTGTTCCTGTCCCGCAATCCACGATAACTCCAATATTATTTCCTGCCATCTCCTTTGCTTTTGCCAGACCACGCGCCATCGCTGAGCCGTACTTGCCTCGGAAGGTATCAATGATGTTTTGATAACGGTTGCCATACGCGCGCCCAAAACAGAAGGCAATCAGATGGCGGGTAAAACGCAGCCTTGCTATGTTTGGCATCAACAAAAATGGGGTGATGATACTGAAGAGAACCTGCGAAATAAAAAGGCTCAGTGCTACAAATGGGTTCTTCATGATGATCCTTTGAGCGGAATTGCAGCATAATCCTGCTCCAGCGTCTTTAACCGCTTTATGAAATCCCCATAGATTTTGAAAAGCGACGGCAATTCCCGAAGACGATATTTGCGCATGAGCTTGATCTGACTCTTCAATGACCGTGAGCCATTGTATAGTGCGACCAGTTCACTATAAAAATCCTTTACCGGCAGTGTTGTGGGCAGAAGCGTATGAAAAAAATCGAAATAGTCGTAATTGAAATTGATGAGCCTGTCTTTTACGTCATCATATAGATCTGTTCCCGGCAGAGGAGTCAGCACTGAAAAGCCGATAAAATCAAGCTCCAGGCCGAGGCAGTATTTCCGCAGCTCTGCGAAATCCTTCTTTTCAAATTCGGGCTTCACAATGAACATGGGGAATATCTCTATGTCCAAGCCTTTAAGAACCTGAATCGCCCTTATATTATTTGCGACGGTTGATCCTTTGCGAATAAGGTTCAAATCAGCGTCGCGCATGAATTCAAGCCCGACAAATACGCGTTCCAGGCCTATATCCTTCCATTTCTCAATCAAGTCAGGATGCCTTGAAATAGTGTCGCTCCGTCCGTAGAGAAAGTATCGCTTATTGATACCGGTCGTCCGGATGAGGTCTGCCAGCGCTTCCATGCGCTTCGTATCCAATAACGATTCATCGTCAGAAAAGAACACATACTTTTCCTCGATAGTGCTCAGTTCTTCAACGATATACTCCGGTTTCCTTGTGAAATAGCGCCCTCCGGTTAATTTCCAGAGCGCGCAGAACTGACATCTGAAGTGACATCCCTTTGATGTACGTATCGATGCAAGGGGTCTCATCCACTCGCTGTAGTATGATTTTCTGTAGCCGGCAGTCAGGTCCCTCCTTGGAAAAGGCAGAGCGTCAAGGTCTGTATTTTGGTCTTTCTGGTTTATGACAACAGCGCTGTTTCCCTCGGTTACTGCCCCGGGGATATCGGAAAGGTCCATTTTATTTTCCAGACGTGCAATAACCTCTCTGAAGGGAAAAACTCCTTCACCTGTAATAATGACATCGATGTACGAAGTATAAAAATCCGAAGGGACTATGGTCGCGTGGTGTCCGCCTACAACAGTAACGATATCAGGGTTCAGAGCCTTGATTTGCTGAAACAGCTTCTTCACAGTGTTTACGTGAACTGTATACGATGTAATTCCAACAACATTTGGGCGATACTCATGAAGATGAGAGGCTATGTCATGATCAATCCGCATATCGATGATGCGCACATCATGGTCTCCAGAAACTCCGGCGGCAAGGTACTCAAGCGCCAGAGGCTCATAGATTGCGAAATCCTCACCTCCCAGCGCCTTTTCTGGTTTTGCGGGTTGCACGAGCAATATTTTCATTGATGCACCCTTGTGATGCCGTTGAGGTATTGGTCCGTCATGGAAGCGAGAATATCCGAAACCATATCAACAGTCATTTCCGGCATTCTCAACAACATGATAAGCACTCCCATATATAGAGAGAAAACAGAAGCAGCAGCAATCCTGCAGTCCACTTCGGGCAAGATGATGCCTTGCGTCTTTTGTTCCTCGATGATGTGAGACAGAAATTGAATATATCGTTCGGAGAGATTTGACATGATAGGGGTTTCTGCTGCGGGTTCAAATACCGTGGAGCGGATGAGTGCCCTATAAAGGTCTCTGTTTTTGTCATACAAGCTGAAAAACCCTCTGGACAAGTGCATCAAACGATCGCGCAGATTATAGTTCTCGGGGATTGAAGCTGCGACTTCGGACAAAACACGCTCGATGTCTCCGCAGAGGGCTTCTTCAAGCAGAGCCGTCTTACTTTTGAAATGGACTATGATGGAGGCAGGAGAAACCCCGGCTTTTGCGGCTATATCCCTGATGGTACATTCTTCCATTCCCTTCCGGGCAAAGAGAGTACGCGCGGCCTTCAAGATCAGTTTCTTAGTCTCTTTTTTTGATGCTTCGCGCCTGTTCATATTATAAACATGTTTAATTAATATATAAGTTTAACCATGATC
>MHEF01000089.1:34246-36061 GCA_001805125.1 Nitrospirae bacterium RBG_13_39_12 | reverse complement strand
TACAGGAAGATTATCCAGTACAGTTTTAATAAAGGCTTCGTTTTCCCTAAGCGCTTCCTCAGCCCGTTTGCGCTCGGTGATGTCCCGGACGAAGACCAGATGAGCGTCGCGATCCTGGAAATAAACTGCCACTGCTGTGGTCTCGACAGTAACCCGCGAGCCGTCTATGCGGATGTACTCCTGTTCCATGAGTGGTGCAGGTTTTCCCGACTCGCGTTGTATCCTGATACGGTCGCGGATAGCTTCGTGATATTCAGGCGCTATCCGCTCAATAAACTCCCTGCCGATCAGATCTTCAGACGTCATGGCCCCGAGCAGTCTGAGCATGGCAGGGTTGAGGTAGACGAAACGGCCGTGACTCTGGACGAAAATGGCTTCCGGTGCGGACTCGACCAGCATCCGAAAGCGTTCCTCACTATCTCTCACTGCATCCTCCACCCGTTTGCGTTCGGTGATATCGCGCAAGCTTCCAACGAGTCTCGTCGGCTTTCCATCAGCATCATATTGCAAAATTGCAGAAATGGAGCACGGAATCAGGGAGCTGTCACGGTTTTTGAAAGTAATTTCCATATCACTCACACTTCCGTGTTTCTGTAAATTCATCAAAAGGGTGTCTCTCACCTTCGGGGTTGCATAAAAATCAAGCATTGACTTCCCGATTAAATAGTCTCGCTTATATTGACCCCTTGAAACTACCTCGATTGAGGGACTGACTTCCAGTATTGTTCCGTCTAAAGCTGTTTCATAATATACATCCTGTATATTCTCGAAAATACTCCGGTATTTTTCCTCGCTCTTTCGTATCGCTTCATCTGCACGTTTACGCTCGGTAATATCACGGAATATCCCTTGTGAGCCTACTATCTCCTTGTCTATAAAACGCGGCGAAACATTGCCCTGAACATCAATACTTCTCCCGTCTTTTGCGACGAATATTGCTTCTATATTTTGTAATGATCCTCCGGACATCACCTTCTTGAAAGCTTCCATACAGTGGGGAATGCAACTTGTATGCAAAATATCAAAAATGGTAATTTTTCGGAGCTCATCCAATGTATAACCCATAGTCTTTAACCACGCTGAATTTACAAAATGAAAATGACCGTCCTGAGCAACGCTTTGAATCATATCGTTGGCATTTTCGATTAAAGTTCGATAACGTTCCTCACTCTCCATCATCGCCTTCGCCGCTTCATACTTCTCCTGATAGTAACGCGTGCGCTGATGTCTCCATAAGAAACCAGTGATTGCGCCTGCACAAATCAGAAGGGCGCTAATGAGAATTACTACCTCCCACAGTTTTCCTCTCAGCGGAGCATAAACTTCCGAGATATCCAACCGTGTAACCAGAAACCACGGCGAATTCGGCACAAAACGTACAGAGGCAATCACAGGGACAGCGCGGTAATCGATTCCTTCAACAATCCCTTGCTGTCCCAGCACTGCTTTTACAGCAGGAGTTTCTGTTTTCTCTAACGGAATCCGAAGATTGAGGGCGGCATTCTTGTGGAATTTGAGTTCATTTAGGAAGACAGCCTCATTCCCTTCTCTGCGGACTATCAGGGTTTCCGCTGTCTCGCTGGGAATGGGCCATCGGATGATATAGGGATAAAGATACTTCGAGGGATCAATCCTGAGGACGAGAAGTCCTATCGCCTGATTGCCTTGCTGCCCGCCGAGAATTGGGATTAGGATACTCAGATGGATAGGGCGATCAGGTGCGTCGCGGTGGAAATCAAGAAAAGTTACCTTCCGCAAACGCTTAATTTCTGATAAATGCTGTAACAGATGGGAGGCGACAGGTTCGGGCGTGTC
>MHEF01000089.1:33911-34227 GCA_001805125.1 Nitrospirae bacterium RBG_13_39_12 | reverse complement strand
ACGCCCCTAATATCCAGCAGAAAAATCCTATCGTATTCATCATTAGATACATGGAACTGACTGATCCACGTACGAAGCCTGGTTTGCGCCTCAGCGTCCTCCGGTCTTTTGAAATACTGCTGTACCCGGTCCGAGAAGTTTTTGTTCTTGTAAAAAACAGCGGCGTCTCCCAACCGCTCTTTTCTCCAGTCTACCAGTTCGTTCACTTTAAGTTCAGCAATGGCTGAAAGCTCCCGCTCCACCCTGGCGCGGTATTTTTCCTCGTAACTATGGTAATAGAAATATCCGGCTGAAATAATCCCTGCTGCAAGTATTA
>MHEF01000089.1:24748-33896 GCA_001805125.1 Nitrospirae bacterium RBG_13_39_12 | reverse complement strand
TCTTTTTGAGAGCACGCTTGTCAAACGGTTCTACCCTAACATTCCTTTTATTCATAATAGTATTCCGTTAACTTTTTTCTTTGACGGTGCAGGGTTATGCGCATTATCAACCTGATGTGTCAGCAGTTTTTCTAGTGTAGGGATAAGCTCTTTATGCATCATGTGCTTGGGTATGTAAGCAACCGCACCTGCTTTTTGGGCATCAGCTTTGTAATCGGAAACATCATGGATGGTAAGTATTACTATTTTAGACTTAGGGAAAGTATCCATGATGTGGCGTGCTGCCTCAATACCGCTCATTTTGGGTAACCCTATATCCATCAGAACGATGTTTGGTAGATGGGAAGAGGCCAGAGCAACAGCTTCTTCTCCGCTTTTTGCCTCAAAAAAAGTACAGTCAGGAAAAACAGAGCTTAGCCATTTCCGCAAGGAGTCACGCAATGCATCATGATCTTCGACAATAAGAATAGTGGATTCAGCAACCTTCTTTTTACGTTTAACGTTGTTCATTGGAAAACCTTGTATATAACAAGCATCTGTTTGATAAATGAAATAAACCTTTACTACCTGATAATAGGTTATTACATATATATACAATTGTCTGTCAGGAAAACTTGATAATTTCCGGATACCGGATAAAACAATTGCAGAATGCAAAATGCAGAATTCAGAATGAAACAAATGCAAAAAAAGATACTTGATGCTGGATACTGAATTTGATAATGTATATATAAATATATAGAAAATGTAATTATGTGTCGAGTATCAGGGATTAAAAGTCATTTATGCCTATAAGAGTGTTTTTAGCTGATGATCATGCTGTTGTGCGGGATGGTCTGCGCCTTTTGCTTGAGACAAAAGGTGACATAACTGTTGTAGGCGAAGCATCTGACGGACGCAAGACAGTAAAACAGGTCCAGAAATTATCCCCTGATGTTGTCATCATGGACATCTCCATGCCGGAATTGAACGGCATAGAAGCGACACAGCAGATCTGTAAAGCCTGTCCTGATACACGCATTATCATCCTTTCCATTCATGCTACAACCGAGCATACAGCACGGTCACTAAAGGCAGGAGCAAAAGGATATCTGCTGAAGGAATCAGCCGGTCAGGAGGTAGTGGACGCTGTCCGCACTTTGCACTCAGGACAGCAGTATCTGAGCAGGCAAATTGCAGATACTGTAGTGGAATTCAGTATCTTTAAAAAAGACGGGACTTTAGGCATAAACCCTATTGATAGTCTCAGTGCCCGCGAGCGTGAGGTGCTTCAGCTCGTTGTTGAAGGGAAAACCAGCGCTGAGATTGCCAAAACCCTGCACCTTTCCCCAAAAACTGTTGAAACCTACCGCAGCCGGCTGATGAAAAAGCTTGGTACGCATGAAATAACAAGTCTCGTCAAGTTTGCCATCGAACACGGACTAACACCCTTAAAATGAATGCGAATTACGAAATTCGGATTTCGGAATGCAGAATGCGAAATGCGTAATCAAACAAATCAATACTAGATGTTGGACGAAGCAATTGCGGATTGCGAACTGCGGATTTCGGAATTCAACTTTTATTCTTCTTTGCTGTTTTAATTGAAGAAACAACAATTGCTAAAATCTCAGTCCCTTCTTTTATCAATAATTCTACATCAGTAAATTTTAAAATACTGCCTTCGACCAAGAGCTCCAACCAATAGATTGTCTCATCGACTTCCTCTTCAACAATTCCCATTTTTGCTATAAAATCAGCACGAGATCTAGCTCTACATGCGGCACGATAATTGGCTCCGACTGAAGTGCCTGCACGCAGTAGTTGATGGCCAATGACTTCAGCAGGCCGACCTTTTGGCAATGACTCAACGAGTTTGATGATAAGCAATGCAAATCTCTTTGTCCGATCTTTAAGGTTGTTCTTATTTACATTCATTTCTTAATTTCTATTTATTTTGCATTCCGCATTTCGCACTCCGTAATTGTATCACCGTTTTATTTCCACAATTATCTTAGTCCCTTTTCCGGGGGCTGATTTAATTTGGAGTTCGCCGCCCATTGCATCGGCTCTTTCCTTTATGGTGCTCAGCCCCCACACTGTCTGTTTTTTCATTTTATAGACAGTTTCAGGATTGAAACCGGTTCCATTGTCAGAAATAATCAGTTTTATTACATCCTTCGTCTTGCTGAAACTGATTTTAATCTTGCTTGCCCTGGAGTGTTTTGCTGCATTTGTCAATGCTTCCTGAATGATACGGAACAAAGTTGTTTCTTCAAGCGTAACTAAACGAGGACTAGGTTCTTTCCCGTGTACTTCAACAGCCATGTTTGTGCGGCTTGAAAATTTCTCAGAGTACCAGCGTATAGCTGCCATCAACCCGTAGTCATCCAGCACAGACGGTCTGAGTTCTGCCATCACGTTACGGATACTATCTACAGTATTTTCGAGAAGTATATGCATGTCTTTGATTCGAGCATTTATTTTTGTTTTATATTTAGCCGGCAGCAGGCTTGGCAGGATGTTTAGATTTATACCAAGGGCTGTCAGATTCTGTCCTACCTGGTCATGTAGTTCCTGGGCTAACTGTTTTCTTTCAGCCTCTTCGACTTCAGAGAGTCTTGACGCAAGATCGCGCAGCTTTTTATATGACTTTTTCAGTTGTTCTTCTCTCTGTTTATGCTCAGAGATATCTATAACTGTTGCAACCCTGATTTTCTGTCCTCCAAGTTCCATTTGTCTTGCCCGAATTTCTACAGGGAACCTTGTCCCATCCTTTCTTAAGCCTATGGATTCATAGGGGCCTGTCTCGCCACCTATAATTTGTTTTATCATAAAAGCCCGTGATTCATGAGCCACTAATATCTGAATTATATTTTTCCCGATTAATTCGTCCGGCTTATACCCGTATATTTTATAGAACTGGTTATTCGCTCTCAGAAGTATTCCTTCCTTATGAAAAACAATCCCTTCAAACGTTGCATCAGCAAGAGAGCGGAAACGTTCTTCACTTGCTCTTAGTTCTTGTTCAGCCTTCTTCCGTTCGGTGATGTCACTTAAAAAGTTAAGAGAAGCAGGTCTGCCTTCCCATGTAATTAAAACAGCACTGATATTCATCCACTTAATGTTGCTGTCTTTATCAACAATTCTAAAAGAATAAATATCAGGAATTTTTTCACCTCTTAGTCTCTTTGTATGATTTTTTAAAACTGATTCCCTGTCATCCGGGTGGATAAAGTGCTCGAATGGAATAGATGTTAATTCTTTTTCTGAATAACCTGTAAATTCTGATGTCTTTAGGTTGGTGAATTTAAGCATCCGATCCTGAGCTACGATAATCGCTTCATTAGCATTCTCAATTAATAAACGGTATTTTTCCTCTGATGCCTTTAGTGCCTTCTCTGCCAGCTTGCGCTCGGTGATGTCAGTCATCACCCCTTGAAATCCAACCGCCACATTATCTTTGTATACAGAGCGGCTTGATGTGTGCACCCAGCGAACACCACCGGATTTGGTCATGATACGATATTCAGAGGGTTCAATATGACCTGAGAGTATTTTCTCAAATTGCTTTATGGTTCGTTGCAGGTCTTCTTTATGAATAAATTCATTGAAGTTTCTGCCTATTATTTCAGATGGGTCATATCCAAGTTCAGCTTTAACAGGTGGGCTAATATAAGTTATTACACCATTGCTATCTACAAAATAAATAATATCATTAATATTTTCTACAAGTTCCCTGTATTGTTCTTCACTCTCCCGCAGTCTGTCCTCTGCTTTTTTGCGCTCTGTGATGTCACAACCTACTGACTGGTATCCGATTATATTACCCTTCTCATCAAAAAACACCCTGTTAGTCCAGTGATGCCAGCGAATTTCGCCGCCGGGGCTGATGACACGGTGTTCATATGTTGATACAGGGCTTTCCGGACTGAGTAAGGTTAAATGTTTGCGGACTTTATCCCGATCTTCTTCTGGGATTAATGTCATAAAGCTTTGTCCGAGCAGTTCTTCCTGCTTTTTATTAAAATAACGACAGTAGGCATCATTAACAAAAGTGAGTATTTCGCCGGGTAGAAAACGGCAAACAAGTTCTGTCTGGTCCTCAACGATGGTACGGTATTTTTTTTCTGATTTCCGCAGCCTTCGCACCTCCATTGCACGGGACAGAACCGTCTTCAGTATTTTCCAATCCATTGGTTTCAAAATGTAATCAAATGCACCAGTCTTCATTGCTTCAACAGCGGTCTGAATAGTTCCCTGTCCGGTGATTATAATGCAAACGAGGAGCGGGTCTATTTCCATCGCTGCCTTCATTACCTCTATCCCGTCCATCTCAGGCATTACAAGGTCGGTTAAAAGCAGGTCACAATCTTTATCCTTCAAAGCCTTCAGAGCTTCTTCCCCTGATGTAAAACCTTTTACCTCGTAACCCCATTCCGAGAAGAGGTCACATAGAGGGGTTAATGTGTCGGTTTCATCGTCGACAACAATCAATTTGCCTAATTTTGTCGTGAACATCTTAAACACCTTCCTTTAAAAATATTCTGGCAAGTTCTTTTTATATTCTATCATGACAGAGTAAAAACACGAAAATTCTAACTTTGTAAGTAACTTTTTCAATTATAGTTGACCTTAATGCGCAGGTTCACTAAACTTATCCTATGGAATTTATCAGGGACAGGAGACTCTTTAAGAGATACAGACACAAAGCAGATTTCTATATCATTATAGAAGGTGATTCTTTTAAGGCCAGCACTATAGATTTCTCTCTGAGCGGGCTGTGTATTTTTATAGAGGGAATACCGCCCCTTAAAATGAATTCTGTCATTGATCTGAAAATCGAGGATATGGATTTAGATATACAGGCACGTGTAGTATGGCTCCAAAAGACTGATTCTAACCTTATCGTCGGGCTTGAGAAGATGTCGTTTTCCGGTCTTTTAAGATTTTATAAACTTCCCGACATCCTTTTAGACATGCAAAGGAGTGACATAACAGGAGTCCTCGAGTTTATAAACGGCCCTATTCACAAAAGGATTTATATTAAAAACGGGACTATGGTATTCGCAACTTCAAACCAGGAGGAAGACCGTTTTGAAGAGATTCTGCTCAGAAACGGGAAGATAACTTCAGATCATTATTATCAAATTGGTATTCTGAAAAAGGAAGGAAAATCTCTGGGAAAGGTTCTTGTTGAACTCGGCTACCTGAACCCAAAAGAACTCATCTGGGCGGTCAAACACCAGGCAGAAGAGATTATACTGAGTCTTTTTCGCTGGGAAGACGGTAAAGTTTCTTTTATAGAAGGCTCGCTTCCAGCTGAGGCAATAACACTGAAGCTCAGTGCTGCAAGCCTCATTTACCGCGGGATAAAAAGAATAAATATATCTGAATACTTTAAAAATATCTGCCCCACTATGGATTCAATACTGTCCTACTCTATTGACCCGTTGAATTTATTCCAGGATATAAAGTTTCCTGAAGCAGATATGAATATCCTGTCACTGATAGATGGCAGTCTGACTTTTAAAGAGGTACTTTCTATTTCACCTTATAGCAATTTTCAGACAACTAAAATACTTTGTGCACTGCTCAGCACACGCATGATAGAGACAAAGGGAGAAGGTATCCTTGAAGATCGAAGTATCGTAGAGATAATAAAAGAACCCGGGTCAGAGGTAAATTCAGCATTTGTAAAAAAGGTTGAAGACCTCTATAGCAAGTACCAGTCTTTAGACTACTATGCTATTTTAGGTATCGATATGAAGGCTAACCTGAGTCAGATCAGGAAGGTATATTATAAGACCGCTAAAGAATTCCATCCGGATAAACATTTCTATATAGAATCAGAGACTATACGGAACAAATTGAGTGTAATATTCTCATATATTTCCGAGGCATACAAAACTCTATCAGATCCGGAAGAGAGGAAAAAATATGACCAGAGCTTGCAAGTTAGTCCCCCAAAAAAGAAAAGCAACAACATAGATACAGCGAAACTTAAGTTTCAAGAGGGTAAAACTGCATTCAGAAAGGGGGTATATCAGGATGCAGCAGAGCTATTTGGTCAGGCAATATACTTCGACAGTTCGGTCCCTAATTATTATTTCTACCTCGGTTTATCATATAACAAGCTGAAGAGATTTCGTGATGCAGAAAAGGCAATAAGTAAAGCTCTCAAATTTGATCCTTCAAATTCTGACTATCTGGCAGAACTCGGGCATACTTACATAGACCTCGGATTTAAATTAAGAGCGAAAGCTACTTTCGAAAAGACAATAAAATATGATCCTTCAAATAAGAGAGCTGTTGAGGGGTTAAATAGGATCTGACATTTATTCAGAATATTCAAAGGTGTTCGCTTTGTCATTGACCAGAGTTCTGAAATTTCAGCCTGTTGAATTCCTTAACCCTAATAATGCAGATATTGTTCAAAAATTTATTTAACTCGATGAATTATCGAGATTATTTTAATTTGTTTTATTAATAAAATTATTCGTTATACCGTTAGTTAAAGGTACACTAAGGTATCGAAAAATAAATTTTATCACAACATCTGCATTATTCAATTGCATTATTGAGGTTAAGCTCTTCTAATACTTTTTCTTCAGAGATGACTCCCAGTTTAACCAGAGCCTCTCAATAAACATGTAGGATTCGGAATGGTCTTCTAAGAACATTCCCAACTTCAGGGATTGCTTTGTATTCCTGATTCCAAAAGTACTCAGGACAGAATTCCTTGCTTTGTAAAGTTGCTTGATGCGAGGTTTTCATTTAAACTACACTTACTAATAAGGCCATAAGTATGAAGACATTGATTATAAAATCCCTCCTGACCTCCCTTTACCAAAGGGATGAAATGCGCCCCTCTTTGATAAAGAGGGGTAGGGGAGATTTTTCAATAGTGATGCCTTACTTATGTACTTCTTAGTATCTGTAAATTATTTCCAGTCTGCTAATGTTCAGTTTTTTAATGTTTTAAAAAGGGTGGCATAAGAAATGAAGATAAAGATTGACAGGCTTTTATTAATATTTATTTTAATTCTTATTTTGCTGAATTCGTTTGTTTATACGAAGGATGCTTTCTCTCAAAATCAGAAAAACTTTATATGGAAGGTTCAATCAGAAACAGGGACAGTTTATGTGCTGGGCTCTATCCACTTTTTGAAGAAGGAATTTTATCCACTCAACAAACAGATCGAAGATGCTTTTGATAAATCTAAATTTTTGGTAGTAGAGGCTAATATTAATGATCTGGGCAAGGTTGATATCGAGAAGTTGCTTGGCAGCGCTTTCTATAAAGATGAAGAAACCCTTAAAAAGCATATTTCCCGGGAGACATATGAACTTGTTAAAAAGGAATCTGAAAGGATAGGCATCCCACTTGAATTTTTCAATAAACAGAAACCGTGGTTTCTGGCATTAACATTATCGTCACTGGAGATGGTAAATCTGGGGTTTGACCCTAACTACGGAATAGATATATATTTCCTTTCAAAAGCTGCAGGGAAAAAGAAGATATTGGAACTTGAAAGTCTTGATTATCAGATAGATCTCCTGTCAAAGTTTTCAGAAAAAGAGCAGGAAATGTTTCTATTGTATACTTTGAAGGATTTAAACACACTCGGAAAGGAACTGGACAGGTTAATAAGAGCATGGACAAGCGGCGATGCAAAAGGGATAGAGTCAATAATGACAAAAAGCATCAAGGAAGATAAAGATTTGTCATCAGTTTATGAGAAATTCGTTAATGAAAGAAACAGGAATATGGCTTTGAAAATTGAAGAATTCCTGAGAACAAATGATGCTTATTTCGTTATTGTGGGTGCAGGACATCTGGTCGGGAAAAAAGGGATTATTGAGATACTTAAAGAAAAAGGTTATTCTGTCAGGCAGTTATAAAATTTCGATGGAGGTTACATCATATCTAATATTATCATTGACGGCTATAACCTGATAGGCATCTATCATAAAGACCTCAAAAAGCAGAGGGACAAGCTGATTGATTCTCTTATCCAATACAGGAAGAAAAAAGGCCATAACATAACAGTTGTATTCGATGGATGGAAGACAGGAGAAGCATACGAGAGTCAATATGTAACAGGTGGAATAAAGGTAATCTATTCGAGAGTCGGAGAAAAGGCTGATTCTGTTATGAAGCGTGTAATCTCCGGTAAGAAGGTGGTATGGATTGTTGTGACATCAGACAGGGATATTGCAGATTATGCATGGGCGTCAGGCTCTACCCCTGTATCAGCCGGGGATTTTCTGAAAACAATTGAAAAAGAGAGCCCACCTTATCCTGATAAAGAAGAAAATGATGAGGAATATATTGAACCCAACAGAAAAGGTAATCCAAGAAAACTGTCCAAAAAAGAAAAGGCAGTCAATAGAGCATTAAGCAAGCTCTGATGGGGAGAATAATCGAAATAATACTTAAACAGAGACCTTCAGAGATTGTAACAATCGTCTTCCTTTTATTCCTCTTTGTGCTAACCGTTGTATTCTACAGTTCATTACCTGAAGCACAATTCTTGTTAGGTCTTTATTCAGTTCTCATTATTACACAGATTATCATTATCAGGTTTAAAAACAACAGCAGGTTCATGGGTCTTTTTTATGACATAATATTCCCTGTTATCTGTGTAATGGTGATTTTTGACAGCCTTGGATGGATCGTACACTATGTCAATCCGGAGGATATTGACCCGGTACTGATAAGGCTTGATTATCTTATCTTTAAAAATCACCCAACAGTATTTCTCGAAAGAATTATGAATCCTGTCCTGACCGATATTCTTCAGATCGCCTATTCTACTTACTATTTTGTACCAGTAAGCTTCGGCGTTGTCCTTATGCTGAATAATCAGAAAGATGAATTTAACAGGACTCTTTTTTTGATTCTGTTCTGTTACTACCTTTCATTCCTTGGTTATATACTGATGCCTGCACTCGGACCAAGATTTACCATGGACCATCTCCAGACGGCTGAACTGCAGGGTCTTATTGTTGCAGGACCGATCCAGGACTTCCTGAACCAGCTTGAGGGCATTAAAAGGGATGCTTTTCCGAGTGGACATACTGCCATAACTGTAACCGTGCTTTATCTTGCATACAGGTTCAGAAAAAGATTTTTCTGGATATGTCTGCCTATTGTTTCTGCACT
>MHEF01000089.1:22724-24694 GCA_001805125.1 Nitrospirae bacterium RBG_13_39_12 | reverse complement strand
ATGTCTTCCAGAAAGGCTCCTGTGCTGTTCGTTGTAATGATAGAAGTCGTCTGTCATATATGAGACATGGAGAAAACCCTCGACAAAAATATCTTTTAACCTGACCTTTATCCCGTAAGGAGTGATGTTAACAATTTTCCCGTCAAACTCTTCCCCGACCTTGTCTTTCATGATCCATACCCTCATTGCATCTATGACCTTGTTCTCTGCCTTGTCTGCAAGACGTTCCATACGTGAAGAAGTGAAAGCAATGTCCGGCAGGAGATTTTTAAGTTCATTTATACGCGTGTCCTTCATTCGGGTTTTGTTAAATGTTTCCTTTAAAATGCGATGAACGACAAGGTCCGGGTAACGTCTTATGGGTGAGGTAAAGTGTGTATAGCATTTTGATGCAAGGCCGAAATGGCCAACGTTTATGTGTGAATAGCGCGCCTGCTTGAGACTCCTCAGTATCATATAATTTATAATTTCTTCTTCAGGCTTGCCTTTTATATTTCTGAGTAATTCAGGGAAATCCGCTGGTTTTAAAGGATGTTTTGTCCCGCAGACGGATTTTATTACTTTAGTTATATCTTCAAGCTTAAAGGTGTCTGGTTCCTCATGTATCCTGTAGAGTATTGGTATCCCAAGACCCTCGAGATATTCGGCTACAGCCTCATTGGCTGAAATCATGAACTCCTCTATAATTATATGTGCGTAATTTCTCTCTGCCCTTAGAATGGAATCAGGCCTTCCCTGCATGTCAAGCAGGACTTCGGGCTCGGGCAGGTCAAAGTCAAGACTACCTCGCTCGAGTCTTCTGTTCCTGAGGATACCGCATAGTTCTCCCATCAATTCAAAATCCTGCAGGAGATAATCATACCTTTTACGTTCATGCCGGTCATTGTCTATGAGGATTTTTCTCACACAGGTGTAAGTCATCCTATCGTTGCTGATGATAACACTCGGATAAAATTTTGCGTTTATTCTGTTTCCGGTTCTGTCAAAATCAATCTCTACTGTCTGGGCAAGCCTTTCGACTCTTGGTTTCAGACTGCAGAGGTCTTCGGATAATTCCTTTGGGAGCATGGGGATGACCCTGTCCGGTAAATAGACGCTCGTTCCCCTTTTTCTTGCCTCAGCATCGATTGTAGAGTCCCAGCCAATATAAAATCCAACATCTGCTATATGCACATATAATGTATAGCCATAAGGCGATATCTTAACAGAGACCGCATCATCAAAGTCCTTTGCGCGTTCGCCGTCAATAGTAACCGTCGGTAGTGATCTTAGGTCTTTCCTTCTATGTGTAATTTGTTCTGCTTCACATGTTCCGGGTTTTGACAGGGAGCTCGCATCTTTGAGGATATTCCTGCTGAACCTTCTTGGCAGATTGAACTCGTCAATGATTGTCTCTACCTCTGCCTTCGGGTCATCCGGTTTCCTGATGATTTTTATCACCCTGCCGGCAGGAGGTTTCCTGTCTGTTGGATAGCTTATTACCTCTGCAATAACCATGTCTCCATTTTTTGCGTTTCCTTTGTTTCCCTGTGCTACAGCGAGATCAAAGTGTACTGACCTGTCTTTGGGTTTTATGTAAAAGCCGGTCTTCGTCGCTTCGAATCTTCCGGGTATTTTTGTATGTGCTCTTTCAAGGATCCTTAATATCCGGCCTTCTCGTCTCTGCCAGTTTTCAACGCGTACAAGAACCCTGTCATTATTCATGGCTCCCGATGTAGCCCGCGCAGGTATAAATATATCCCTCTCCCCTGGTTTTTCCATTATTACAAAGCCGTAACCGTCTTTATGGGAATCGAAATAACCGCGTATAAGATTCATATCTTCTGAGGGGCCGTATAGTTTTTTTCTTGTAAGCACAATTTCCCCTTCGCGAACCATTTCATTGAGGATTCTTTTCAGTGCCCTCGTCTCGGCATGGCTGAGTCTCATGGAAGATACTATATCCCTGAAGACAAGAGGTCTCTTTGTCT
>MHEF01000089.1:16826-22650 GCA_001805125.1 Nitrospirae bacterium RBG_13_39_12 | reverse complement strand
AATAGTTACTTTTTTGTATCTCCGGCAAATAAATAACCGAATCATGTTATTATATACAATATGAAGAGTTTTGATTTGCCTGCCTTTACATAGCACATGTAATTGACAGTATTTACTAATTATGATACTTTCAATGATACAAAAAAATGTCGGATAAATCAGCCATAATAAAGGAAGCACAGAGGTATCTCGCCCGCGGTCAGGTGGACAAGGCCATTGCCGAATGGGAGAAGATAATAAAGGAATACCCTGACGCCACTAACTACAATACTATCGGTGACTTATATCTTAAGAAGGGTGATAAAAAAGACGCTATCGATTCATACCACAAAGCTGCCAACTTTTTCAGGCATGAGGGGTTTTCTCTAAAGGCTTTAGCACTCTATAAAAAAATTCTTAATATAGACTCATCAGATGCAGAAGCCCTGCTTTCTCTGGGAGAACTTAATGAAGAGAAGGGACTTTCCACAGATGCGATAAAATATTATCTCGCCTCGGCTGACAGTCTTTCCAAGTCAGGTAAAAAGAAAAAACTTCTCGAGGTATACGATAAAATACTTACTCTTTCCCCTGCCAATATCCCCCTCAGGAGCAGGGTTGCAGAAATATATGCTAAAGAAGGGCTTATGACAGAGGTTGCGAAGCAATATTTTCAGATAGCATTGCTCTATGTTGAGAAAGAAGACACAGAAAAAGCCATGGGATATTACCAGAGGGTTCTGAATTTACATCCTTCGGACAGAGAGGCAATCCTGGGCATCAGTTACCTGTATGAGAAGACTGGCAATATTGAGAAGGCAATTGAACAGATGAAAGAGGCTATAACCCTCTTCCCTGAAGATGCGGATATACATACCAGGTCTGCAGAAGTTTATATAATGGCTGATAGATTTGATGAAGCAAGGAAAGAAATTAAGAAAATTACTGAAATTGAGCCGGCTAACGTTAAAGCAAAAAGGCTTTTGGGGGATATTTATTTAAAGGAAGGGGACAGGGAGAAAGCATGGACAGAATATCTTCCAGTCCTCGATGAGATGATACTGGATGAAAAGTATGATGATGCCATAAAGCTGCTCAACTCTTTCAAGGATATAGACCCGCTTGAAACAGGGAAAAGGCTTGTTTCGTTATACAGGCAGCTTGGCGAGCAGGTTCAAGTTGCCAGTGAGCTTGTTTCTCTTGGAAATGCGCTTGTTGAGAAAAATATGCAGAGGGAGGCGCTTAATTGCTATAAAGAAGCACGTGAGATAACCCCGGAAGATGATCTGCTCAATGCTAAGATTGTTGAAATTGAGGAGGAAGTTAGCGCTGAAACTGTTTCTATAAAGGCTGATAAGACAGTTGATGAAGCAATCATAGAGGCGGATATATTCCTGAGGTATGGTCTTCATGAGAATGCAAAGACACTTCTTGAATCTTTCAAGGATAGAGAACCTGAAAATATAGACCTGCATTTAAAATTAAAATCTTTATACATTGATATAAATGATAAAGAACAGGCTGTTACAGAATGCCTTGTATTGAATGAGCTATATAAGAAGATTGGTGATCTTGCGAATAGTGAGCAGATGGTCAAAGAAGCTCAGGAGATATTTCCTGAAGACCAGAGGCTTGCTAGTGTTGCGGCGACTCCTGTTAAAGAGGAAGAAGTTACAGTTAAACCTCCTGAGGGTCCTGTTATTGATGATTATATTGAGGAACTTTCAGAAGCTGATTTCTATATAAAACAAGGCTTAGCTGACGAGGCGCGGGAAATTTTGGAAAGGCTGCAGAATATGTTCCCTGAAAATGAAGAAATAAGCCAAAGAATGGAATCAATACGCCAGATAATCAGAGAGGAAGAAAAAACAGAGACTGCAGGGAAAGGGCGGGAAGAATCTCCGGTTACAGAAGAAGCTTTGGAAATAGAGGATATAGCTGAACCGGTTCTTGATACTGATGTCATGGATATATTTAACGAATTTAAAAAAGGACTTGAGAGCGAACTTGAAGAAGAGGATTATGAAACTCATTATAATCTCGGGATAGCATATAAAGAAATGGGACTCATAGACGACGCTATAAGGGAATTTCAGAAATCGCGTAATAACCCGAAAAAGTTTGTGCACTCTTCCAGTATGCTCAGCCTATGTTATATGGAAAAAGGTCTTTATTCTCTTGCTATAGATGTTTTAAAGGATGCTATTGGGAATATGAAGGACCAGGATGAGTCCTATTGGGCTATGAGATACGACCTTGCCGAGGCATATGAAAAAAGCGGTAGCTTTAAGGAATCACTAGATTTATATACAGAAGTTTACGGATGGAATTCGAATTTTCGTTCTGTTTCTGATAAAATAAATAAACTAAAGGCGAAGGTTGAAAAGGGTGATATCGGAGAAAAGAAACCCAAAGAGAAAAAAGACAGAGTATCTTACCTGTAAAAACAAGTCTGTAGCATCACTTGCTTACAAAGGGGAAAGCAGAAAACAAAATATATGGATTATTTAGAATATTATGGTCTGAAGGAGCATCCGTTTTCTAATGTTGTTGACAGCAGGTTTTATTTTAATAGCCACCAGCACTCAGATGCGCTGATGAAATTAAAATATGCTATAGATACAAAAAAAGGTCTTGCTGTTGTGATCGGCGGTATAGGAACTGGTAAGACAACCCTGGCAAGAAGATTACTTGAGGAATTGGATGAGAATACGTATGAGGCAGCACTCCTTGTTGTAGTTCACGCTACTGTCAGTTCCGAGTGGTTGTTTAAGAAATTTGCGATACAACTGGGTGTCAAGGATGTAAAGGAAGACAAGGTTGAACTTCTGGCTCAGATTTATAACAGGCTCATTGAGATAAACGACGAGAATAAAATTGCTATTGTGATGATAGATGAAGTACAGATGTTGAATTCAAGGGAGATTATGGAGGAATTCAGGGGTCTTTTGAATATGGAGACATCTGACGGAAAGTTACTCAATTTTATTTTCTTTGGCCTGCCTGATCTTGAGGAGGTTCTTTCCCTTGATGAACCGCTCAAACAGAGAGTGGCTGTCAAGATAAAGGTAAGGGCATTTTCTGAACAGGACACAAAGGATTATATAACGCACAGGCTGAATATTGCGGGCTGTGAAAAGGATGTATTCTCGGAGGACGCTGTAAAGCTGATTTACAAGTACACGCATGGTTTAGCCAGGCGTATAAATACTGTATGTGATAATGTACTGCTCGAAGGATATTTGACTAAGGCAGATACAATAGATGGTTCTGCAGTAAAGACTGTAGCTGTTGACCTCGGGTTAGATCTCGAGGGAAAAATGACATCTCTTTAAAATTTAAAGTCAGAGAATATTTTGAGAACTCTACCCTGATTTTTGAAGGATACCAGATGTCACCGGCATTTTCCGGATTTTCATAATAGAACATAAGCTCCCTGTCATCTTCGAGATAAACTTTTTGTTTTACCGGCAGCATTGTTTTTCTGTCTATCCATATTTCCCTTGAGAGATTTTTCAGACGGTATTTATCTTCTATTTCATCAATTTTAAAGTCTTTTATATCCCACCAGAAAAGGCAGTCTCTAAGGCCGTATGTAAGTATAATACCTTTGTTCTTATCGATGACAGGGGTACTTTTTATGATGCCGTTTTCTGATGTAAGCTCAAGCGCAAGAAATCCAAATGAATATATGCGTATAGATAAATCACCGTTTCTGGATATATCCAGTATCCCGTCTCCTCTTATCTCTGTATCATCTCTTTCGAATATTGCAGAAAATTCAGCTTCAATGTCTGAGATAACGTTCCTTGAATCAAGCACATCTCTGACATCAATGCCTTTGTATGAGGGCATCTCAACCCGTGGTCCTGCGCAGGCAAACAAAAATAACAGAGTACTAAGTAAGAACAGCCTCGAGACAGTCTTCAACATTTTTAACTCCTGTTATCTCCAGTCCCAAATTGTCTTTTAATTTTTCAGCATTCCCCATAGGCATGACAGCCCGCTTGAAACCTATTTTTGATGCCTCTTTAATTCTGACCTCTGCTTGCGTAACCGCTCTAATTTCACCGGAGAGACCGGCCTCTCCGAATACAAATATCCCGGGATCTACAGGCTTGTCTCTCAGCGAAGAAGCTATTGTTGTGATGATACCAAGATCGACCGCAGGCTCGATTATCCTTAATCCTCCCACGACATTGACAAAAATATCCATCCCTCCGAGATGGAGGCCGGCACGTTTTTCAAGTACTGCTATGAGCAGATTTACCCTGTTGAAATCCACACCTATGGTTGTCCTTCGGGGCATGCCGAAATTAGTTTGTGATACGAGCGACTGCAACTCGACCATTACCGGTCTCGTTCCTTCGAGACTTGCAACAACAGTTGAGCCGGAAACGTTGAGAGGCCTCTCCAGAAGGAAAAGCTCTGACGGATTCTCCACCTGTATGAGTCCAGAATCCGACATCTCGAATATGCCTATTTCATTTGTTGAGCCGAAGCGGTTTTTAACTGTACGCAGGATGCGGTACGAGTGTCCCCTGTCCCCTTCAAAATACAGGACTGTATCCACAATATGTTCAAGTACGCGCGGACCAGCAATCGCACCTTCTTTGGTCACATGGCCTGCAATAAATACCGGGATGTCAGACCTTTTTGCAAAAAGCATCAGTTTTGCAGCACAATCCCTGACCTGGCTGACAGAGCCGGGAGCAGAAACAAGCTCTTCAGTGTAAACGGTCTGTATGGAATCTACGACCATGGTCTTGGGTGAAAGTTTTGAAGCTGTATTAACAATGGATTCAAGAGATGTCTCTGATAGCAGAATTATCTCATCAGAATTTATTGAGAGCCTTTCAGACCTGATTTTAATCTGCTCCGGGGATTCTTCCCCCGATATATAAAGTACCTTGCCGGTTTTTTTTGAGAGACCGTAAATGGCCTGTAAAAGCAAGGTTGATTTTCCTATTCCCGGGTCACCACCGATTAGTGTTACCGAGCCTGGAACTACACCTCCTCCGAGAACCCGATCGAGTTCCTTCAAGCCGGTTGATGTCCTCAGCATAGATTCACCTGTAATTGAGTTCAGAGACCGGGCCTCTGATTTGCCGAGATGAGTTACGATTGAAGATTGACGGGTAATTGCTTCTTTTTTCTCTTCAACAAGGCTGTTCCATGCTCCGCAATCAGGGCATTTACCAAGCCATTTCGGGCTGGTATAACCGCATGACTGGCATTGGAAGAAAGATTTAATCTTTGACATATAATTAGTAAGTATTAATAATCAATTGTTATTCTCTTTGTTTGTCCTGAACTAATATGGTATGTATATTTTTACAAAGCACAGAAGTAAAAACAGCCTGAGCGGGTAATTTTATGTGTTTTCTTGTCCGCTGCCGTTAATTTTTTCTACAAAAGTTGTGTCAAAAACTCCGCTTATGAAGTCTTGATTACTCAGAACTTTTTTATGGAATGGAATAGTTGTGTTTATCCCCTCGATTAAAAATTCGTCCAGTGCGCGCTTCATCATGGAAATTGCCTCCGGCCTGTCTTTCCCATGTACGATTAGTTTAGCTATGAGAGAATCATAATGGGGTGGAATAACATATCCGCTATATATTGATGTATCTACTCTTATACCAGGGCCTCCCGGGATTGACAGAAATGTAATCTTCCCCGGAGATGGAATGAACCTCTCGGGATCTTCTGCGTTAATCCTGCATTCTATTGCATGACCGGATGGCCTTATATGGCTCTGTTTATACTCTAAAAGGAATCCGGCTGCAAGTTTTATCTGCTCTTTTATTATATCTATACCCGTAACTGCCTCTGTTACAGGATGTTC
>MHEF01000089.1:12831-16751 GCA_001805125.1 Nitrospirae bacterium RBG_13_39_12 | reverse complement strand
GTTTCTGTATTTGATTGCCCGTGCGGCCTTTACACCCAATTCCCCGATCCTCTTCTTGAATTTTTCTGTTAATGAGATAGGGGATGGGGACTCTTCTATAAGCTTCTGATGTCTTCTCTGTATCGAGCAGTCTCTTTCACCGAGATGGATGATATTACCTTTGTTATCTGCCAGGATCTGCACCTCTACGTGCCTCATCTCAGGTATAAATTCCTCTATGTAGATCTCGCTGTTACCAAAGGCTGTGAGAGCTTCTCTCTGCGCCATGTAAAATGCCTGCTGAAGATATACTTCGTCTTTTACAATCTTCATGCCATGCCCACCGCCACCTGCAGATGCCTTGATTACTATTGGAAACCCTATCTTTTTTGCGATCTTCATCGCCAGTTCTTCTGTAGCTACAGGTCCGTCACTTCCTGAGACAACCGGTACACCCTTTCTTTTCATTGTCTGCCTTGCTTTGGCTTTATCTCCTCCCAGTCTTATGTTTTCAGGGGTTGGGCCTATATAAGTGATACCGGATGTAATACATGCCTCCGCAAAATGATAGTTCTCCGACAGGAACCCGTAACCAGGGTGTATGGCGTCAGAATCAGTTATTTCAGCAGCGCTGAGTATTGCTGGAATGTTCAGGTAACTTTGGGTAACATTTGCAGGTCCTATACAAACAGATTCGTCCGCAAGCCTTAGATGAAGTGAATCTTTCTCTACATCTGAGTATACGGCAACAGTTTTTATCCCGAGTTCCTTGCAGGCACGGATAATCCTTATGGCAATCTCACCACGGTTTGCTATTAAAATCTTATTAAACAGTTTCATAACAATTAACTTAGAAATACTTAACGGGAAGTAAAAACCAAGATAGTTCCCACTTATTATTTCCTATACAGGGTCAATGAGAAATAACGGCTCGCCATATTCAACCGGCTGTCCGTTTTCTACAAGGGCTTTTACAAGTATACCGTCAACATCGCTCTCGATCTCGTTCATTAATTTCATTGCTTCAACAATACATAGAACCTGGCCTTTATTTACCTTTGACCCTACTTCTGCAAAATGCGCTGCTTCAGGTGTAGGCGATCTGTAGAATGTGCCGACGATCGGTGAGGTTATTGTCACAAGCCTCTGTGTCTCATCCTCTGCCTCAGCTACTATTTTCTCCTTGAAACCTGCAGATGTATGTATCGGCATTTCTATCGAGGATAAGAGTTTTTCTCTCTTGATTTTTATCTTTGTCCCGTCTTTTTCAATCTGCACTTCTGTAATATCAGTTTCCTTGAGAAGTTCGATGAGTTCTTTTAATTCCTCAAGTTCCATTATTTTACCCTCTCTATATATTCTGAAGTCCTTGTATCAACCTTAATAGTATCTCCTTCATTTATATGAAAGGGGACTTTTACCATAGCCCCCGTTTCTAATATTGCAGGTTTATTCCCACCTGATGCAGTGTCTCCTTTAAATCCTACGGGATCTGTCTTGGTAACAATAAGTTCAACAAATGTCGGTAATTCCACAATCAGCGGGGCCCCTTTGTAATAGATTATAGTCACTACCGTGTTTTCCTTTACGAATTTCTTTACATCACCGAGCTGGTCAGAGGTAAGAGGAATCTGTTCGTAAGTCTCCTGATCCATGAAGTAATACATCTCATCCTGCACATATATATATTGCATTTTCTTTTCTTCAAGCTGAGGTGTCTCTAATTTTTCACCTGACCTGAAGGTTTGTTCAAGGATGCTGCCTGTTCTAAGGCTTTTCAACTTTGTCCTTACAATTGCACCGCCTCTTCCTATTTTTACATGTTGAAAATCTACTATCTCACATGGGTCACTTTTAAATTCTACTTTAAGACCCTTTCTAAAATCACTCGTTGAAATCAAGTCTATACCCTCCACTCTGTCTGAACTGTAGACAATTTTACCATTTTTGATAAAACAATGCTCATTTTGCTTATTTTAAATTCGGGCGACTATGCTCTTTTCATTCCTGAAAAAATTACCCCGCAGGAAATTCCAACGGGGTTTACTACTTTATCACAGTTATGAAGGTAAATTCTATCTGAACGATACTCGAAGCATATTCTGAAATCCTGTTTGACCCGAATAATGCAGACATTGCTTTCTCCTCGGCGTCTCCTCGGCGACCCGCCCGAGGCGGGAATCCGCTGAGGCGGACAAAAATTTATTTAACTCGATGAATTATCGGGATTATTTTTATTTGTTTTATGGATAAAAATATTCGTTATACCATCAGTTAAAGGTACACTAAGGTATCGAAAAATAAATTTATTCTCAATCCCGATAGATATCGGGACATTATTCAATTGCATTATTTTAGGTTGAATGTACGGGTGACTGCTGGTATGTTTTTATTGCATAGATTAATATGAGAACAGAATAAAGTTATCATATTATATCGAGTTCTTTTGGAAGGGTTGTCATGATGTCCGGGCCATCTGGTTTTACTGCTACCATGTCCTCTATCCTTACTCCACCAAGTCCGGGAATATAAATGCCGGGTTCGACTGTAAAGACCATATCCTCTTTAATCTTTTTATTGTTATTCCACGCAATGCGGGGTGATTCATGTACTTGCAGCCCGACCCCATGGCCGGTTGCATGTCCAAAGAACTCACCGTAACCCTCTTTTTGTATTACTTCTCTGGCGTAAAGATCGATGTCTCTTAATTTTATGCCAGGCAAGACTTGAGAAATAGCCTTCTTGTTTGCCTTTAATATAATTTTATATATTTCTTTTTTTTTGTTTATATTGTTTCCCTTGATAAGCATCGTCCTGGTAATATCAGAGAAATACCCACCGGCTTCTCCACCCCAGTCTATGATTACGAAATCACCCTTGTTCAATTTTTTTTCCGTTGGCCTGGCATGAGGCATGGCTGAATTCTGACCTGATGCGACTATCACATCGAATGGGATACGTCTGCATCCTTTCTTTTTCAATCTTTCTTCAAGTCTCATCGCTATCGACTTTTCTCTAATTCCTTGTTTTAGATACGGTTTTACCTCAAGGAAAGCTGACTCTGCACGTCTTACAGCTTCTCTGATTAAGTTTATTTCGAGAGCTTTTTTTATTTCCCTTTGTTTTTCTATAAGTCCTGATAATGCCTTCAGACTTATTCCTGTTTTAGAAAGTTTTCTGAAAAAATCATATGTTACGGAAGACTCAAACCCAAGTTTATTTATGCTGGTTTTTTTAGATATACTTTTAATGGTTTTTGTTGTGTCGCCTTTTCCTGCAATAATATCCCACCCTGTAACCTCTATTTTTGCCTGTTCCTTATATCTAAAGTCAGTTATTAAGAAGGCTTCATCTTTTGTGAATAAGAGGATACCTGATGAGCCCGAAAAAGAAGTAAGATACCGAACATTATTTATATCAGTTACAAGGAAGCCGTCAACCCGTTCTCTTTTGATAGAGTTTCTTAATTCGGACAATTGTAAAGAATAAGCAGAAGAAAGTGATTTTTTTAAGGGACTAAAATTTTTTGAAATCATTTAGAAAGGATATTTTTTATAGCCCTCATGGCAAGGAGATAAGTATAAGGACCAAAGCCACATATCTGTCCAACAGCAACTTCTGATATAAATGACTTTCTCCTGAATTCCTCACGTCTGTGAATGTTTGATATGTGCACCTCGACAGCAGGTTTATTAACTGCTGTTATTGCATCTCTAATTGCTATGCTTGTATGTGTATAGGCAGCAGGGTTTATAATAAGGGCGTCATAGTCACCCTTCTGTATAGTGTCTATTATATCCTTCTCACCGTTAAGCTGTACTGCTCTTACGTCAATACCCAGTTCTGAAGCAAGGGAATGGATATCCTTGTTTATTTTTTCAAGTGACTTAGTCCCGTATATTTTTGTCTCCCTTTTGCCAAGGAGGTTTAAGTTGGGACCG
>MHEF01000089.1:5007-12635 GCA_001805125.1 Nitrospirae bacterium RBG_13_39_12 | reverse complement strand
AGTTTAATGTTTCCAGCACTTCCTTATCCTGTTCTTCCCTGGGCGCATTCATTATTAGGCTCCTTTTTAGAATATGTCGAAATCAAAATATCTGAAGCTTTTATTTATACCATGCCTGATTATCCCGCATTACTATTTAATTGTCAATTAATTGTATAAGTAAAATAGTTCTATATATAAATTTTGCATTTTAAAAATATCCTGCTTTAGAGGGGCTTCGAATAAAATCTCAGATGGATTTACAAAATAAATTTTGAGGATGGAGCTGTTACAGGGATTGATAGAAAAAGATTGGTCTTAGAATTCGCCCGCTATTTTAGGAACTGAATTTTTTAAAATGAATCGGCCCTTGCCATAATTGCCTTCAGGCTTTATTATAAGGGCGATGTAATAGTCAGAATTTATTTTCCTGAAAATAATTCCGCAAGTGTCTGATATTATCGAAAATTCTCTCGCATCCCCGAGTCCGAGGTTATCTGATGCCAGGCTTATATCTCTAATCATTGCAGATGCTTCTGCACTGAGTCCCGTGAGGTCTATGAGGTTTTCCGATGAGTATTCATGAACAGATATACCGTCTTTGCCGATTATCATAGCAGATACAGCCCCGTCAACCTTTTCAACTGTCTCCTTAAGCACTTCCGAAAAACTCATCACGCCTCTTTTTAATGCCATCGAGTAAATTATCCAGTCTTGCTATAAGTTCTTCCTTGTCCTTACCGAGAAGACTTAAAAGAGACTTCAGCTCTTCAATACGCTGTAAAACTTGCCTGTTATCAGGGTCTTCAGCGAGAAGTTTCTGGTATATTTTCATGGCCTCCATAAACTTTCCCTGAGATATATAAGGGTCTGCAGTGCGCACACTTAAAGCTGGCTGTTCAGATTGCTTAGTTACATCTTCTTTAACAGCCATATCTTCTTGATCAAAAACAACTTCTGAATCTTTAAATACTTCCTCAAACGGCTGCGGCTCCTCTTCAGGTATTTCCTTAATTTCTGTGACAGTTTCTGCTTGAATTTCTTCAGCTTCTTCAGTAAATTCAGCGAAAGCCTTATCAAGATCTTCAGTAACGCCTCTATCTGCAGTTGTGTCGGAAGGCTTTTCTTCCCCCATTTTTGTTAAAGGTTTTTGTCCGGCAATGATTTTATCTTCGTCCTTTGCAGGTTCTGGTATTTTAGGCTTGGGTTTAACTCCTTCCTCTATATCCGAAATATTTGTTGCTGCCCATTCATCCATTGGATTTAGTTTCAAAACTGTCTTGAATTCTTTTATTGCTTTGTCTCGTTCGCCGACATCCCTGTAAATCTCGGCAAGTTTTTTATGGGCGTATAAATTGTCGGGGATTATTTTTATAACTTTTTCAAATTCGGCTCTTGCCTCTTCAGGCATACCTTTCTCGAAATATACCTTGCCAAGTGCGACACGTGCGCTCATATATCCAGGCTGCTTTTCAAGACCTTTAATAAGGACATCAATGGCTTCGTCAAACATGCCTGCCTTTTTGTATTCATCAGCAAGTGGGATGAAAAGCTTTGAATTGGGGTCTTTATCTACCTTTTCTTTCAGTCGTTCAATTTCTTCGGATGCCATAATATGTCCAAATTTTCAACAAAATTTAAAAAAAAGTCAAGCCCTGATTTCAGTCAGTCTGTCTAATATTGCATCTGCAACAGAGTTTTTGCTCATAAGAGGAAGCTTCGTTTCTTTTTTTCTATCAATAATTACGACTCTGTTTGTATCGGTATCGAACCCTGACCCAGTTTCTGTAACATTATTAAATATAATCATATCCATATTCTTTTCTTTTAATTTCTTTTTCGCTCGTTTAATCCTTTCGCCGCTCTCTGCTGCAAACCCTATAATAAACGGCCTGGTTCTTTTCTTCCCGACCCCGGAGATAATATCAGGTGTAAGTTTTAATCTCAAAAATAAGTTTCCGGATTTCTCGATTTTGTTCGTAGACTTTTTTACCGGCATGAAATCGGAAACAGCAGCAGACATTATCAGCACGGTTGACGAATCCATCTCATTATTTACTGCGTTTAACATATCAGCTGACGTATCTACGGAAATGAAATTTGCGCCCGTTGGTCGTTCTAATGATGAATTGCCGCTGATTAGTGTTACTCTGGCGCCTCTCCTGAGAGCAGCTCTGGCAATGGCATAGCCCATCCTGCCTGATGACCTGTTTGATATAAACCTGACTGGATCAAGGTATTCTCTTGTTGGACCTGCGGTTATAAGAATTTTCTCGTTTAAAAGATCTTTTTTTGATAGTGAAGCTTTTATTGACTCGATAATATCTGGAATATCTGCCATCCTTCCGGTACCTTCTTCTCCACAGGCAAGACTGCCCTTTTCAGGACCTACCTGAACAACTCCATGTGATAACAGATGTCTGAGATTTTCCTGGAAAATAGGATTCTCATACATTCTCCAGTTCATAGAAGGTGCAATTACTGTTTTGCCCCTGAATGACAGGAAACAAGTGCTCAGGAGATTATCGGCAATACCATTTGCAAGTTTGCCTATAATGTTTGCTGTTGCAGGTGCGATAACCATTATATCAGCATCGGCAGGCAAGTTTATGTGCGCCATGGGATAACTGAAGAGATCTGAATAAACTTTGTTCTGAGATGCAACCTCGAGAGAGAGAGAGGTTGCAAAATATTTTGCGGCATCGGTCATAATAACAGTGACCGATGAACCTTCTTCCCTGAGTCTTCTTATTAAATCAACAGATTTGTAAGCAGCAACACCACCTGTAACTCCAAGGAGTATGGATTTATCCTTTAGAATTTTCCTCTCTTTTTTCATTGAAAAGCCCCTCAAGAGCCCTCTTATCCATTGACTCCTTTTCGTGGAGATAGACTTTTAAATCTTTCTCAAACTCTGTAAGGTCCTCACCGCTTATTTCTTTCTTTTTCTCCTCAAGAATTTTTCTATAGTCAAATCTCTTTGATTCTTCTTTTGCCTTTTTAGCCTGGTCACCTATAAGGAATTCGATGGTATTACTCAATGTCTCCTCAAGAGATATGGTGGTAACCTTCTTGGCCTTCGTTTTAACCTTAGGTTTAGCGCCGACAGAAAGCTCTTTTGCTCTCTGAGATGCTATTGCAATAATCCTGAATTTACTGTCGATATTATGACGGTCATATTCAATCGGCAGAGAAATAATATTCACAATTTACCTCCTTTTATTTAAAAAACTTTCTTTTATCCAGAAAGAGTTTATCATTTTAGTGCTGCACCTGTGTGAGATTATTATCGCCTCGAGTTCCTTAAGCGCATTGTTAAGCGTGTCATTAATTATAACATAATCATAATTGCTGTATCTTTTTATTTCGAGAACAGCTGTTTTGAGCCTTTTTTCAATATCCTCTTTTGCATTAGTCATTCTTTTTTCGAGTCTTTTTTTCAGTACTTCCATAGAGGGTGGGAGTATGAATATGTATATACCTTCCTTGTTTTTCTTTTTTAACTTCATCGTTCCCTGTGTATCAATATCCAGTATAACATCAATGCCTGATCTCATGAGTTCTGCGAGTCTTTTCTTTGATGTGCCGTAAAGCTCATCATGTATTTCTGCCCACTCTATAAATTCTCCTTTATCGAGCATCGAACTGAAACGGGTCCTTGTTACAAAAGTATAATCCCTGTTATCAACTTCACCTGGACGCGGGGGCCGTGTTGTGTATGATACTGAAAAATTCAGGTTAGGCAGTGCAGAGATAATCTTCTTGCATAAAGTTGTTTTGCCGGTACCTGAAGGCGCAGAGACGATGAACAGGCGACCTTTAGTCTTCTTCTCCTGCAATGGCTTCCTTTCCTTCGAAGAACCTTTGTGTAATTGTCTCTGCCTGAATTGCGGATAGTATTATATGGTTACTGTCAGTAACGATTATTGAACGGGTACGCCTTCCCTCGGTTGCATCAATTAATCTTCCTGTCTTTTTTGCCTCCTCACGAAGTCTTTTCATGGGTGCAGAACCTGGAGTTACAATTGCAACAACCTTGGATGCTGCTACAACGTTCCCGAACCCGATGTTGACGAGTACCGGACTTGCATCGCCTTTTTTCATAATTATTCCTTTCATTGTATGTTCTGTACCTGTTCTCTGATTTTTTCAATCTCTGTTTTCATCTCAATTACAAGACTTGATACTGCATAATCACTTGACTTATACGATAAAGTGTTCACTTCCCTATTTATTTCCTGAAGAAGAAAATCAAGCTTTTTCCCTATAATATTACCATTATCTAAAATTTCTATAAACTGTTTTATATGACTTTCTACTCTGCTTACTTCTTCTGATATGTCAAATTTATCAGCCAATATTGCAGCTTCCTGGATTATCCTGTTAGCGTCTGTACCCTCGGTATCAAGCACGGACTTAAGCCTTTCAGTAAATTTTTCCCTCCATTTTGCAATCTCATTGGGTACGAGTAATTTTATTTCATTATTCATCTTATCTAATAACCTGATTCTTTTAAGTAACTCTTCGGAAAGAAGGGCGCCCTCCCTCATTCGCATCGACTCGAGATTGGAAATGGCCTCATTAAAAGAGGCATAAAGAGCGTCTATATCGTATTGTGGTTCTTCCTCAATGAGGATCTCTCTGTATCCTAAAAGCGTTTCCATGTTTATTTTTCCGGGGATTGTAAATTCTTTCTGCAAGTCCTTAAGGTTGGAATAGATATTCCTCGCTAGTTCTTTATTAATTTTTATTTGTACTTGGTTGTTATTGGTTGCAGAAATAAATACATCAAACCTTCCTCTTTTAAACCTCTCTTTAATGGAATTCCTCAGGGGAATTTCATATTGATTCATGTAAGGAGGCATCTTAATTGCTATATCAATAAACCTGTGATTCAGGGAACGAATTTCAACCCTGAATTCATTATTTTCCGCACTGCCAAAACCTGTCATGCTCTGTATCATATTTTTATACAATAAATAAGTCAGATGATTTAGTCAAATGTGGTTTGTCAGTTTTAATGACCTTATGATATCTTAATAAATATATAATAGCTTGAAAAATGGTCTGATATTGTCTAAAATCATATAGTCCAAATTCTTGTGGAGGGATAAAATGGCTGAAACATTGGAAATAAGGTGGCATGGAAGGGGAGGTCAGGGGACGGTCACTGCTGCCAAGGTGCTTGCAGATACTTGTTTAAGTGGCGGGAGATACGTACAGGCATTTCCTGAATATGGTCCTGAAAGATCCGGAGCACCGTTGAGAGCATACAACCGCGTGAGCCAGAAAGAGCTTAGGATGCACTGCCCTGTGCTTCATCCACAGGTTGTCAGTGTTGTTGACGCCACACTGATTGACAGCATTAATGTAGCTGAAGGAGCTACAGAGGATGCAATATTTGTTGTTAATACATCAAAAGATCCGAAAGAGATAAGGGCAAAGCTCAATGCAAAACAAGGACAAAAGGTTTTTACTGTTGATGCTACTAAAATAGCCATGGAGTGTATTGGAAGAGCATTGCCAAATTCTCCAATGCTGGGTGCAGTGTGTAAAGTGACCGGTATTGTAACACTTGAACATCTTCTGGAGGATGTCGGAAAAAGCTTCGGGAAGAAGTTTTCTCAGAAAATAATAGACGGCAATCTCGAAGCTGCAAGACGCGGATATGAGGAGGGGAAAGAAGGATGAAATTAAAGGGATGGAGAGAGCTTACCCCTGGGGCTGTCATACTCGATGCGGGAAATGCAGTAGAGTTCAAGACAGGCTCATGGAGGTCGTTCAGACCTATATGGAAGGAAGAAAATTGCATACAGTGCATGTTTTGCTGGATCTATTGTCCTGATATGGCAATCAAGGTTAAGGACGGTAAAAGAGCTGAGTTTGATTATGATTATTGCAAAGGCTGCGGGATATGTGCGCTTGAGTGTCCGGGTAAGAAAGGGAAAAAGGCGATTGTTATGGTAGAGGAGGGGAAATAATGTCAATAATTGTTGCTGTAACAGGAAATGAAGCAGTTGCCAATGCCTTAAGGCAAGTGAATCCGGATGTAAGTGCAGCATACCCGATAACCCCTGCGACGGATATAATGCAAAGGTTTACGAGTTTTGTATCAAACGGAAAAGTCAAGACAGAGATGATCCTTGTTGAAAGTGAACACAGCGCAATGAGCGCATGTGTAGGAGCATCTGCAGCAGGCGGCAGGGTTATGACTGCTACCTCCTCCCAGGGACTTGCTCTTATGTGGGAGATGTTGTTTATTGCTTCGGGGTTAAGACTTCCAATAGTCATGCCTGTTGTAAACAGGGCGCTTTCTGCCCCGTTGAATATTCATGGTGACCACTCAGATGCAATGGGGGCAAGGGACTCCGGATGGATACAATTATGGTCAGAGAATGCTCAGGAATCCTATGACAATACAATACAGGCCTTCCGTATCGCAGAACACATGGATATAAGACTTCCCGTAATGGTTTGTCTGGACGGATTTATAATAAGCCATTCCATTGAAAGGATAGAATACCTGGAGGACGACGACGTAACAAATTTCATCGGTGAATATAAGCAATTAAACGCACTTCTTAATATAGAACATCCTATCAGCTATGGTCCTCTGATACTTCCCGACTATTATATGGAGTTCAGGATGGCACAGAATGAGGTCATGAAAAAAGTTACAGGCTTTGTTTTAGATGTAGCAAAAGAATTTGAAAAGATCTCCGGCAGAAAATATGGGTTATTTGAGACATACAGGCTTGATGATGCAGAAATAGGGCTGGTTATTTTGAATTCTGCCGCTGGTACTTCTAAGGACGTGGTTGATGAGTTTAGAAATAAAGGGATAAAGGCAGGTTTGTTAAAACCCAGGTTATTCAGACCATTCCCTTACGAAGAAATAGGACGGGCTTTAAAGCACCTGAAAGCTGTTTGTGTGCTGGACAGAGCTGATGCCTTTGGCGGTTCTTACGGACCGGCATTTATAGACATCGCAACAAGTCTTTACCCCTACAGTGAAAGGCCAACACTCATCAACAAGATATATGGACTTGGAGGAAGGGACTATCTGCCTGAGCATGCAGAACAGGTTCTTAACGAGCTTGTTGAGATAGCAAATACAAGGAAATTAAAAACTGTTAAAGAATATATAGGGGTTAGGGGGTAATATGGCAAAGGCAAAAGTAAAAGGAAAACCAACGGCAAAACCGCTTAACTTAAGAGAGCTTTCAAAGAAAGAAGTTTTGATATCTTCAGGACACAGGATGTGTGCCGGCTGCGGTGCACCGACAGTCGTAAAGATGGTTCTCCTTGCATCCGACTACCCTGTCATAGCATCAAATGCAACAGGGTGTCTTGAGGTTTCTACCTGTATCTCTGATTATACTGCATGGAAAATTCCGTGGATACATACTGCATTTGAGAATGCTGCTGCTACAATCTCCGGTGTCGAAGCAATGTACACGTCTTTAAAAAAACAGGGCAAGATAGATAAGGAGATAAAATTTATTGCATTCGGCGGTGACGGCGGAACTTACGATATAGGACTGCAAAGCCTTTCTGGGGCAATGGAGCGCGGTCATGATATGCTTTATATCTGCTATGACAACGGGGCATACATGAATACAGGTATCCAGCGTTCGAGCGCTCCGCCC
>MHEF01000089.1:4670-4927 GCA_001805125.1 Nitrospirae bacterium RBG_13_39_12 | reverse complement strand
TATGGCAGCACACAATATACCTTATGCAGCGCAGGCATCACCGAGTCACTGGTTAGATCTTGTGAAAAAGGTGAAAAAAGCATTTGAGATAAAAGGACCAAAGTTTATGAATATAATCTCACCCTGCAACCGTGGATGGAGATCACGGACTGACGATGCAATAATGCTCAGCAGGCTTGCGGTCGAGACATGTTACTGGCCGCTTTATGAGGTAGAGAATGGAGTGACAAAAATAACTATTAAGCCGAAAGAGAAAA
>MHEF01000089.1:0-4644 GCA_001805125.1 Nitrospirae bacterium RBG_13_39_12 | reverse complement strand
CAGGGGAGATTCAAACATCTATTCAAACCTGAAAATGAAGGGGTACTGAAGAAGCTTCAGGAAGACATAGACGATGAATGGGAAAGGCTGCAAAAAGAGATGGCTCTGTTTGCCTCTTGATAATAAAACATTAATCTGTTTGCCTCTTGATAATAAAACATTAATATGATAGGTTTTTAAAATGATCGGTTCTGACCTTGTTATGTATGAAGAAGAGTTCCATAAGATTGATTCGGAACTCCAGAAGCTACATCAACAATCAAACTCAAAGGTTGTTTTTCTTGTCGATAAAAATGGCCAACTAATAGCATCAGCAGGAGAGACGCATGACATAGATACAACGTCACTGGCGTCTCTCACCGCGGGGAACATCGCAGCCACAGGCGGAATAGCAAGGCTCCTGGGAGAAAAAGAATTTACAATATTGTTTCATGAAGGCGAGAAAGATAATGTCCATATATCTCTTGTAGGACAGAGAATTATCCTTGTTGTAATATTCGACAGCAGGTCATCATTGGGTCTTGTCCGCCTACGTGTAAAAAAGGCTTCAGAATCACTGGGAAAGATATTTGACGAAATCAACCAGAAGGTTGAAAAAGAAAAGAGTGAAGGAAAATTCGAGGAGTCTCCATTTGCTGAGATCAGCGATGAAGATATTGACAGCCTCTTCAGGTAGGTGCACCTTCTGTGTCCTTTATAAATTATTCTTCAAGGGAAATAAACTGTAAGATTGTTTACTACGGACCAGGGCTTTGTGGGAAGACCACAAACCTCCAGTATATTTTTAAGCGAACGAACCCCGAGCAGAAGGGAAAACTTATATCTCTTGCAACAGAAACAGAAAGGACACTTTTTTTTGATTTTCTGCCCTTAGCGCTGGGTGACATAAAAGGGTTTAAGATAAGATTCCATCTTTATACAGTCCCCGGACAGGTTTTCTATGCTGCCAGCAGAAAACTTATTTTAAAAGGAGTTGATGGGATTATATTTGTTGCAGACAGCCAGATTGAAAGGATGGAGTCCAATCAGGAGAGCATTGATGACATGCAGATTAACCTTGCAGAACAGGGTTATGAACTTGAGAAACTCCCTTTTACGATACAATATAATAAAAGAGACCTTCCTAATATTGTGCCGGTCGAAGAGATGGACAAGCTTCTTAATCCCCGTCATGTTCAGTGGTTCGAGGGAGTTGCTGTTACAGGGAAAGGGGTTTTTGAAACCCTTAAATCAGTTGCCAAACTGGTTTTGTTTGAATTAAAGAAACATTATTAACAGAAATTATAGATAGAAAATGCCTGGCAGTTGGACAGGTTTAGTCAGCTTTAATTTTTTACAAACCTTCTGAAGTCAAAGAAATTCTCTTAAACTCTGATTTGCTCTGTAATTTTTTCTCTAATAAGTTTTTTTATTTCCTCAAGCAGCTCGTCTTTGCTGATGTCGTCACTTTTCTTTGAAAGATTGATAAAGGCCAGTCGGGCGTAAGGATTGTTTAATAAGAATTCTTCAAAGTTTCCAGTTGGTTTATTCTCTATTATATTTTGTTCAACCATTTTTATAACCTGACCAGAATTATATGTGCACTCTTACTTCTCAGGAAAGGTTATTAAAAACTTCTTCAAATATAACAGCTGTCAGTGGAGAGAGGGTTTACTTTATCGGGGATACAAATATACTAAAAAACTATACATAGATGGTGTTAGAATTATTTTTTTAGTTGAGTAAAACCCTTCCCCTTGTTAAATTTCTATCACAAAAAATATTGCTTGTCAATTTAAAATTATTAATCAATTATTTAATATATAAATTTAAATTCAGGAGTAAAATGGAGGTATTTTAGGGTTAAATATTGCATTATATAAAATGATTTGATAATAAATAGTTCAGGGAAAAACTTAAAGTATAAATAGAAGCATCTAAAAAACGACTGCATAATTTTATTGCTGATTATGTAGAATTCAGAATTATTCACGTTGAATTTTATCAATTTGGAATTATATCGAACTTTGTGCGATGCTGAAGCAAACTTCTCACTAATTCCCAGTTATTGTAAAATGAAACATAGCTTTTGCCCTTGTTACAATAAGCAACAAATATTGTAATTAAAAAATTCTTTGTTTAAAGACAAAAACAAGTAATAACAAGGAGTTTGATGAAATATTTAATCAGGCATAGAATTTGAATATAAAACCTTGAATCAAAATATTTTAAAGTTTCTAGTTGGATCAAGAGAAGCAAATATTAAAAGAATAAAAGGATAACAATATGCAATTTGATCAAAGGAAAAACGAACGTTCTAACTTCCCTTACACGATTGAATATATGGATCCCTATACTGCTAATAAGATTATTAGGGGCGTTGCCGTCAATATCAGTGATTCTGGTGTATGCCTTTACATACCACAATCTCTGAATTATGGGCAGGAGATAACAATCAAAAGCGTCATATCCAGTTTTTCTCAGAAAGCAACAGTATGCTGGAGTGAAAAATATGATGATGTTTTTTACAAGGTAGGATGCTGTTTGCATAATAGTTGCCATTAACCGTAATAAATGAATTATGGCAAAAAGTCTCTTTAGTAAAACTTATTGGCTACGAGGTAAGGGCACTTTTCAAGATATTATACAAATTATGTACTTACTTACATAATTTGTATAACGCATGGTTAAAAATAATTTTAGCTTTGACCTTTCTATTCGTATGTTTCCTATCAAAATTAATGTCTTAGCCCCTTGAAAGGGATACTATGGATGGTGTATTTAAGAGTCTTATTGGACAGGTATAATTTTTGCATTATATTTTATATATTATGAGTACAGCTAATAATAATAAAATCTCTATGTATAAGTGGATAATTAGATTATTACCATTCACTGTTGTATCATTTTTATTAATTTATATTTTTCTGCCCCCTATTGCCTTTTCAGCCTCATTCGGTAGGTCCCATGTTGTCCATTGGACGGATAACAGAGGTCCTAAGTTTTGGCCCGCTTTTCCTATGCCACCTATGGGCTGTACGAATTGTCACTATGATGATACCCCGCACCATGGTAATCCTTACCAGTTCGCAGATACCAAGAATTTTTCAGAAACCACAGTATGCGATAATTGTCACAGCAAAAACGGCGCCTTTGACGGTGTAGCAATGGCAAAGGCAAACTGGGATAGCGGAATCTATACCGGCACTAATTATGAGGATCTTCAAACAGGAAAAGAACAATGGTGCACCACCTGCCATGATGATGTTGGTTCAGTTATTAATGGAATAACTGCAAAAAATGTAGCTGGAAATAATATTGCTTATGGATACTTCATAGGTGGTCATGGCAAATTTGATGTATTCTGTACAGATTGTCATGATACGACACTTGTTCATCTTGATAATTATGCTCAGTCATATGATGCTGAAGCAGATGAGAATGGTTCAAGGGGATTTCAGAAAGGATACAGGTTAAAGCTAATAGACAGTCAACTTCCCATGGATATTCCGAGAACTGCATCATATGCTGCTTCTCAATTTGCCCTGTGCTATTCCTGTCATAATGAAACAAAAACCATATATTCAAATTTTAATAACTTTGTTGAATTAAGTAGTCAAACGAACTATCATGCGGAAGATGATATGGGGGGAGGGAATTCAGCCCATCTTTTATGGCAAAATGAATTCTGGGATTCAGATATTGATGGAAATTATCAGGATTCGCGATTCTCTTGTCCTACCTGTCATGACCCACATGGTAAAGATTATGATGATAGAGCCACATTTTCTATGACACGTAAAGACATGGGTATTGTCCATAAGAGAGAAGTATTGCGTGTATCCGGGTATATGGAAAGTGGTGATTGGCTGACTTCCGGTGGAGATCTGTTTTGCTTTGGTTGTCACAATTACGGCCCAACATATGAATATTATTACCAATTAGGTACACCTCCTCCTGAAGTACCAGCATTCTGGACGAAACTTGATTCGGGGAATGACGTTATAACACCAACCTATGGAGCAGGGGGGACACTGCCTGGTGGTAGCTTTACAAGTTATGCTTTATTTGGGGAGATAAAAACAGGTCTGAATGTTGTAAACGATAATGAAGGCGGGGAATTTCCTGCCAGTAATATAATTAAAAATAACGATACAATCGAGTTTTGGTATATTCCAAATTTCGACTTTTCTGGCAATACAATTACAAGATACCTTTTTGACTTATACTATGACACAAATAATTGGATTCGGATTGGAGTGACTAATGATAGAATGGACTTCAGGATAAGAAATGCCGGCACTACCTATACTTTAACTACCACAAGCTTAACCTGGCAGGCAGGCACTCCCCACCATATCGTATGTACCTATGGCCCTGCTCAGGCTATGCATATGTATCTGGACAGGGTTGAACCTTCATATAGTACGAGTACGGGTCTTACCTATCTGGGCGGGATCAATAATCTCCCTCAATATTTCTATATAGGTATACAATATAATGGAACCCTTCCAGCTAATGGGATTATTGATGACTTTAAGATTTATGGCTATCAATACCAGAAGTTTGAAAGCGCTCTTTTCTTATTCAGTAAAATGGGTTCAGCTAATCAATACCAGAAGTTTGAAAGCGCTCTTTTCTTATTCAGTAAAATGGGTTCAGCTA
>MHEF01000088.1:4317-13394 GCA_001805125.1 Nitrospirae bacterium RBG_13_39_12 | reverse complement strand
ATATCTCAATAAAATTCTGTTGCCGTTATTAGTCAAGAGAAAAATTAAGAAACTAAAGGCTAAAAAACTCATTCTCTGGATATATCATCCACGATATGTCGATTTAATAGGAAAATTTAAAGAGGGAGTGGTTGTTTATGATTGTATGGACGATTTTACTTCACTCCTTTCCCCTTATGAAGACAGAGAAAGAAATGATAGAGATGAAAGGGAACTTTTAAGAAAAGCGGATATAGTCTTTGCAGGAGGTTACAGCATAGCAGAACTCAAAAAAAACACAAGAGAAGATATTCATATCTTTCCATCTGCTGTAGAGACAGATCATTTTAAGAAGGCCCTTTTAGATAACATTGAGATTCCGGATGATATCAAGGATATCAAACATCCAATTCTTGGATATTGGGGAGCAATCGATGAAAGGATTGATCACAGATTATTGGAACAGTTGGCCCTCAGACATCCGGATTGGTCTATTGTCTTATTAGGACCGGTTGTGAGGCATAAAGTTGGTAACCTTGCTTATCTTGACAAACTAAAGAACATCTTTTGGTTGGGACCTAAAGATTATTCCATCCTTCCAAACTATGCAAAAGCTTTTGATATCTGCCTTAATCCGTTTGTCCTGACAAGAGAGGGGAAACATCTTAGTCCGACCAAAACATTGGAATACCTCGCTACTGGCAAGCCTGTAATTTCTACCCCTATCACTGATGTAGTAAGATTTTATGATGGTGTAGTTAATATTGCTAACGGCATAGAAGAGTTTGAAATGGCTGTGAAGAAGTGTCTGGAAGAGAAAACTAACGATTCTCTGAAGCAAAAGAGAATTGACTTCACAGAAAATAAGACCTGGGAGAATACAGTTCGGAAAATGCAGGAGTTGATCATGGACAGGATTTTTTGAAACGAAATGCGAGTGCATTCTCCGCACCTTGCTGTGCCGCAGGGTTCTTCATTAGATGTGTTCTCATAAAATCTCGCCTTCCCTTGGTTGAAGAGGGTATTCGGTCAATGGGTTATTCCGGGCATGACCCGGAATACAGTTTTTTTTCTTCCGGATTACTGCTTTTAACTAAGTTTGCCCGCTTAACTCCTCTCTTTAAAAAAGAGGAATTCTCTGACAAGGCTGCCTTCCCTAACGTTTTGTATCTACTGTAAAGCTACGCGTTTGCAGGTCAAAATGATATAATATATATAGGAAAAGCTGAATAAATTGAATAAGTTACATTCCATATTAATTTACTCATTTTTTTTGTTGTCCGTAAACCTGTATCATATGAAGCCTTCACAAGGAGATCTGGGAAAATGAAAAAAATTGTTATCTTGGGGGCCGGACCAACTGGATTGGGGGCTGCTTATCAGTTACGTAAACTCGATTATAAAAAATGGCAGATATATGAGAAAAATAATTATGTTGGCGGTCTCTCTGCCAGTTTTAGGGATGGGAAAGGCTTCACCTGGGACATAGGAGGACATGTAATATTTTCGAGTAACAACAGGTTTAATCGACTGGTGGATAATTTATTAGGTAATGAAATACTTACTTTTTCAAGAGAAAGTTGGATATGGCTTAGGGATAGTTTTATTAAGTATCCTTTCCAGAACAATTTCCATCTCCATCCTGATAAAGGGATTGTGCTTGAATGTGTCTCAGGACTGTTAGATAATCTGAATAAGAAAGACTCATATAAAAACTTTGAAGAATGGATTTACTCCTTTTTTGGAGAAGGAATTGCCAAATATTTCATGATCCCATATAACAAGAAAGTATGGGCATGTCCTTTAAAAAAGATGGATTATAACTGGATATCCGAAAGAGTTAGCACCACAGATGTTCATAGTATTCTTAAGAATATCATCTATCAAAGAGATGATAGCGATTGGGGGCCAAATAATACATTTCGGTACCCAATCGTCGGTGGAGTTTGTGGTCTATTTAACAAGTTCTTACCTTATACCAATGGCCATCTTCAATTAGGCAAGGAGGTCACAAGAATTCTTCCTGACAGAAAGGAGGTCATTTTTGAAAATGGAGAAAGAGTTTCCTACGATGTCTTGATATCCACCATTCCCTTAAATGAACTTTTGAAAAAAATAATAATGAAAAGTAAGCTGGGGGAGATTGGCAAGTCTGCCGCCAAATTGCTCTGGAATAGTGGATATATGGTCGGTATAGGCATCAAAAAACCCTGTCCGAGCAAGAAGAACTGGATGTACTTTCCCCAGGATGATTCACCTTTCTACCGCGTGACCTATCTTTCAAATTATTCACCAAATATGACCCCGAAAGGCAACTTTTTTTCTTTCCTTGCTGAATCTTCATATTCAAAATATAAAGCCGCCTCCCGTGATACCATCATCGAGGAAACTATACAGGGGCTTATAAACTCGAAACTTATCACAGAAGAAGACAGGTCACTGATCGTTTCGACATATATGATCGATGCTCCTTATTCTTTTCCTATACCTTTTCTCGGCAGAGATAAAATACTCAAAGAGATTCAATCATTCCTGATGAAAAACGGGATATTTTCCCGTGGGCGTTTTGGCGGATGGAAATATGAGGTCGGGAATATGGACCATTCGGTGTTGCAAGGGATGGAGGTAGTGGACAGGATATTATTGGGGAAGGAAGAAAGTGTGTATAAAAGTTGAGTTGCTGAGTTGCTAAAAAATGAAAATATAATTTGTATTTCCTTGGTAGAGTGGGATTTTATACCTTTGGTTATGCACCATATGATGACAAGGTTAGCAAAAAATAACCGTGTTTTATTTGTGGATCCTCCTATCGCATTCAGTAATTTGCTTATCAAACCTTCACTATGGAAAAAACATTGTATGAAGACTTTGTTGTGGCTTCGTGGGGTTTGTCAAATCACGGAAAAACTCTATGTTTATTATCCACCACCACTATTTTTACAGTATGGTCACCTGAAAATTGTGGATAGGTTAAATCAGACTTTTACGGCATATTTTATTTCAAAAGTGGCTAAACATTTAAAGTTATTGTCTCCAATACTATGGATATACCATCCTTATGTAATTGACCCTAAAGGCCAGCTTAAGGAGAAGTTAATTTGTTATGATTGCAATGATGACCTGAGTTTTTTATTTTCTCAACATTTTGATAAAAGGAAGAGGCTGTCAGAAATAGAGGCTAATTTAACTAAAAAAGCTGACGTTGTGTTTACTACATCAAGACATCTTTTTAGACTTCGGAAGCTGCAAAACCCAAATACGTACTATCTTCCTTCCGCTGTGGATTTCGAACTGTTTAACAAGTCCATTTCCCCTGATTTTAAAGCCGCCCATGAACTAAAAGCTATTCCCAGACCTATTATCGGTTTTATAGGAGGTATGCACAATTCAAAAATGAATTGGCAATGGATAAAAGAGGCTGCTCAATCACATCTTGATTGGAATTTTGTCTTTCTTGGGCCATGCTTTGAACCTCCTCCACCATATATAACGGATCAAAAAAACATCACATTTGTGGGTGCTAAACCTCCAGAGGCATTGCCATCCTATATTAAAGGCTTCGATGTATGTTTGATCCCTTATCAAGGAGAAGAATTTTTAAAGGCATGTCAGCCTACCAAGGCATTTGAATATTTAGCCGCAGGCAAACCAGTAGTAGCTTCCTGGATATCCGAATTTGAGGATTATCAGAATATAATTCGCTTGTCCCGAGAAGTAAAAGATTTCATAAAGAATATCGAGGAAGCACTCCAGGATGGAAAAAATGAAGAAATGATTGAATTGTATATCAGGACCGCTCAGGGATATACATGGGATGATAGGATAGAAAAAGCATCAGAGTTTATTAATAACGCTATCCGGTGTAAACAGATGGTGGGATGAAGGATGTTGAAAAACTTAATTAAAACGCCAATAAGATTTTTAATGACAACATTTGGACAGAGATTTGGAAAACTATTCAATAGAGAATTGTCCAGAAATGAGATTAAGAAAATATTAGTTTTTCAAACAGGCGGCATAGGAGATATCTTAAGGATATTCCCATTAATTGAAATTTTACGTGACGAATTTCCCTATGCAAAAATAACAACCCTTACAGAATACCCGCCTGATATATTTAAGCTCATGAAAAATAGAAATTGTATTGATGAATCTATAAGATTCAATTTTAAGGTGACTTTTTTAAAGAAAATGACATTTTTATTTAAGCTTCGAAAATCTGACTATGACCTTGTCATTAATCCAGCAAGGGGAAGCGGTATGTTTGAATGTTCAATAATAACTTTTCTTATTGGAAGAAAATGGAGAGTGGGTTTTATAAAAGACGGGATAGGATCTTTGTATACAAATAAGATAGCTTTTCGAGATAATGAATCTATACTCAAACAAAATATTGATCTTTTAAGGTCTATCGGCATAAATGGAAATTCAAAAGATCCGACGATAAAGATAGAAATACCCATAGAGGATTTATTATTTGCGCAAGAATTGATTAAAGAGGCAAAGGATAAAAATAGAATCACAGTTGCTGTGAGCCCAACAGTGTCAAACCATCCAGAATTAGTTGAATGGCCAGTAGGAAACTACATTGAACTTTCCAGGAGTTTAATCGACAATAAAAATGCATCTATTATTTTGCTGGGGAGCGAAAAAGAGTGTGAAATGTCATCTTCTTTTGAAAAGAAATTAGGCGAGAAAATATATTTTAAAAGTCTTGTTGGTAAAACCGATCTCTTTAAAGCCTGTGCATTAATTAAGTCCTGTGATTTATTCGTTGGGAACGATTCAGGTCTTTTCCATATAGCTAATGCTTTGAATGTTCCTTCTATCGGTATTTTTGGTCCAACTTCTCCGGAACAGGATGTATCATTTATGAATAAGAATGTTGTTATAATCAAACACAAAGTCCCTTGCAGTCCCTGCTATGTACACCAGCCTGATTTCAATTTTAAATGTGAATACAGGAATAAATGTTTGACGAATATCACTGTTGATGATGCTGTTAAAGCCACAGAATTACTCATAGGTCATAAGTATGACGACATCGATTACAAAATCCCTCCTGACCTCCCTTTACCAAAGGGAGGGAATAAACCCCTCTTTGGCAAAGAGGGGCAAGGGGAGATTTTTCAATAATGATGACTTACTTATGAACTCCTTAATAATAGGAAAATGAGAATAGGACTGGATGCGAGGTCTCTTCATAGGGAGGGAGTAGGAAGATATATCAGAGAGTTGATTAAAAATCTAAGTAATATAGACAAAGAAAATCAGTACACCATCTTTTTAGACTCTGAAAAGTCTCAGGGATTGGAAATCTCAGAAAATGTCAAATTAGTGATTACAGAACCTCAAACGAGGTTTCGCAAAATGGGCCGCGTGTTGAGGGATATATACAGGGAAAATATCGATGTTTTTCACGCTTTAGACCACTGGTATATTCCTTTTAAACCTCATTGTCCCGTTATATCCACCTTCCATGATGTAATGGTGAAAACATATCCGGCATCTCTACCAGTTAAGTCACGGCTTTATTCGAGAATTGCAACGAGAGTAGCGATAGGACTTTCCTCTTGGATTATTACGGTGTCAGAGTTCAACAAAAACGAAATATTAAATAATTATCGGTTCAATAGCAATAATATCTCCGTTATCTATAACGGGGTGTCAGAAAATTTCAAGCCCTTCGCCAAAAAAGATCCGAATTATTTCAAAAACAGATATGGAATAAATGCTGGCTATTTTTTCTATGCAGGTTCTATGAGAAGGTATAAAAATTTAAGAACGTTAATAAAGGCTTATGCAGGTTTAAGAAAGGAGCTAAGGGAAAGACACGATCTAGTAATAGCCGCAAGATATGAACACGAATATCCTGTTTTGAAGACGCTGACTAAATCATTAAATGTCGATGACAAGGTGCATTTCGTGGGATATCTGAAAGAAGAAGACATAATCAATTTCTATAATTACTCAATTTCTTTTATAACCCTGTCCCTGTATGAGTCTTTCTGCCTCCCGTTAGTCGAAGCCATGGCCTGTGGCATACCGATTATTGCTCCAGACAGGTTATCGTTCCCGGAAATTACTCAGAATACAGGCATTCTTGTAAATCCATTGAATACAAAAGAGATATCACTTTCTATGGAACGGGCTGCAACCGATAGTATACTAAGAGAAAGTTTCATAAGCAGGGGGGTGAAACTTTCTGAGAGATATAGTTGGGAGAAAAATGCGAATGAGGTTAGGAATATTTATGAAAAATTTAGGAGAGAATGAAACTCCCTTTGTATCTATAATTATCCCAATGTATAATGAGGAAAAAACCGTTGGAGAATGCATCGAGGCTATTCTTAACCAATCTTATCAATCCGACCGATATGAAATTATAGTAGTCAGTGACGGGTGTAATGATAGTTCTGAAGAAATTGTGAGAAATATTGTGAAATCCGCAAACAAGTTTGACATTAAAATGATAAGACAAGAAAACCAGGGAGCTGCAGCTGCAAGAAATTTTGGGGCAAAGTCTTCCCGAGGAACAATAGTGCTTTTTATCGATGCCGATTGTATCGCAGATTTTCGATGGATAGAGGAGATGATAAAACCTCTTTCAAAAAATAATGTTGTCGGGGTGCAGGGCGCTTACAAAACAAAGCAAAAAGAAATCATAGCAAAATTGGCACAAATAGAATTTGAGGAAAGATTCAGAAAACTTCAACAAACAGAATATGTTGATTTTGTGGGGTCTTTCTCAGCGGCCTATAAAAGAGAGGTTTTTGAGAAATTTAACGGGTTCAATACGAAGTTTGTAATGAATGAAGATGTTGATCTTGCATATAGAATTTCTTCTGATGGATACAATCTTCATTTTAATCCTGATGCGGTTGTACACCACCTGCATCCTGAATCTCTGTCAAAATATATACGAATCAAATTCTGGAGAGGTTTCTGGAGGACAATTTTATATAGAAGGTTCCGAAATAAAGCGATAAAGGACTCATACACACCTATCAGTTTGAAAATTCAGGTTTTGCTCATTTTCCCGATGGTTTTTTTCACACTATCTTCATTCATAATTCGAGATTTACTGATTTTCAATGCATGGCTAATAATAATGAACACAGCGAGTATGACAGGATTCATCCGGTCAGCGATGAAGAAAAGTGCGGCTATGGGATTGTTCTCGATCATTTTTCTCTGGGCGAGAGCATTTGCTATAGGAGGCGGTGTTTTCTATGCGATTGTCAGGTTGTTTTTCAAGGATGAATTCTTAAATAGACGCAAAGAAAAAATCGATGTTACGTAAAATTTCAGAACTATTTCTCTTTGTAATTTTATTTGTCCTGTTAAGTATTTTCAATCCTCTTCATCTCGAAGCAATAGAGCCGTCAAGAATTACCGTCGATACTTCAAAAAGCCTTGGCAATATCCCATATCTATATAGAACAGGGATTTATCTCTGGTTTTTCCCGGTGGAAAAACAAAATTACAGCGTCAAAAGGTTTTTTTCCGATAATAAAGCGGGTACAGTAAAAATACCTCTCGATGTGGATGTGTTTATCCCATCAAAAGGCATGCAGGATCTTAAAAAGCGACTTTCTAAAATTGATCACTTTGCGCAGAGCGTCAAGAAGAATGGAGGACAGGTTGCTATTTTGATTCACGAGATACCCGGCTGGTTCTCTTCTTCTAAATCCAATGAACCCATCGGACGCGGAATTTCCGGTTCTAAAGCCAACATCTCACCTCCAGAAGATTATAAGAAATGGAGCGAGTTGGTGGGAGTCATCGTAAATCATTTTAATAATGAAATGAAGCTGGATGCATTATACATTATTTGGACAGAGCCCGATCTGGATTTTGTCTGGACGGGCACCGAGGAGGAATATTTTAATCTTTATAAATATGCTGTTATAGGTGCAAGATCAGCAGACCCAAAAGCAAAGGTGGGTGGGCCAGCCGTGTCTTCGTGGACAGCGAAAAGAAATCCCGCTGTCTCCCGGTATAAAGATAAGCCGTTTCTGTACAATTTTCTTGAGTATTGCAGTAAAAACGAAATAAAAGAATTAGGTTTATCAAGAATACCTTTAGACTTTGTAGTGTTTCATTCCTTTAACAACCACCCGGCTTTATGGGGGTTAATCGTTTCTGATATAAAAGGGTGGCTTAAAGAATTTGGTTTTGATCCCTCTGTCCCCTTGTTTGTTGCTGAATGGTCATCATGGGAAGGACCTCCTGTAACATCTCATCCTTATTCCAGTCAGGACCATGATACAGAATTTGTGGCCTCATACATTGTAGCGACTCTGTCAGCTATGAATACGGCCGGGATATCGCAGCACACCTTTACCACACTTTTTGATGCTGGACAAATCGAAGATAAAGAATTTATTGGCGACTTCGGACTCTTTACAGGCAACCTGATTACCAAGGCTTCCTACAACTCATTTAAAATGCTGAGTATGCTTGAAGGAGATCTGATTCAGTCAAGTACAAATGACCCTTTCATTTATACAATTGCATCCAAGAACAAAGAAAAAGTATTTGTAATTGTTTCAAATTTTATTTCAGCCAATAAAATGTATAAAAAACTTATAGCAGAAGTACTGCAGAAAGGTGGACATAGAAGGGAAGATCTGAAATCATATGAAAGTGACATTATTGGTTATTTAAAAGGCAATAGAGAAAATATAAAATTACCTGAAAAAATAAGAACTGATTTGGAAAAAATAATCAAGAAATACAATCTTGATTATAAGACTTATGATTTTAGAAAAAAGAATCCGGTGGAGATAGAGATTTCATATAAAAACTTGTTGAATGGGAAATATAGGATCGAGGAGTATCTTATTAACCGAAACCATTCAAACGCTTTTGCATTCAGGGGAAATATTGAGAAGTCTCTGTCAGAGATAAGAAAAGCATTTAAGACTAAAAAAATATCTAAGGATTCTGCTTTGAAAGAAGCCGATGCTATAAACGATAATAAAAATGTAAGGCTGGAAAAAATCGGAGAGCGACCACTCATGAAAATTGGCAATAATTATTCATATAAAATTTCGTTGACACCTTATAGCGTAATGCTCCTTATAGTTCAGCCT
>MHEF01000088.1:4028-4282 GCA_001805125.1 Nitrospirae bacterium RBG_13_39_12 | reverse complement strand
AATAGTGATAAGAGGTCATTTTCAATCGCTTTCAGTACGACTGCCTCAAAGCTTATCTCTATATCTTTATTAGGACTGTTTGTTGCAGCACAAATAGTATTCAGTCCCATTATTGACAATTCAATTAAGTCTTTTTTAAGGAGTTACATCGGATTAGAATTGCCTCGGGAATTGGAAGTGATTCCTTTCAAATCTGTTCTTATATTCTGGCTGATAGTACTGTCGGTTATCACATTCATAAGATTTATGAGAAC
>MHEF01000088.1:0-3977 GCA_001805125.1 Nitrospirae bacterium RBG_13_39_12 | reverse complement strand
TTTGCTTTCTTTTCACCTTGTTGGAATAGTCCCTCGAAAGTTTGATATCCCCAGCCTTGCAGTGTTAGTGGTTCTATTTTTTGGGTTAATTTATATTTTCACAAGTAAATATCATAAAATTATTTGGAATCATTGGTACCTATTGCTCCTATTTTTTTTATTTAGTATATTGATATCTTTAGTAAACACTCGACCAATATATCTGGTTATGTTTCTGAGAGTTCTCCCGGCTTTCATAGCGTTTTTTCTAATGGTCAATTTGATCAGGGATAGAGAAACTGCTATATTTTCTTTAAAGATATTTTTATTATTAGCAGCTTGTTCTGCATTAATAGGAATATTTCAAGAAATAATATATTTCTCCTCAGGTGTTGTCTTAGTTTGGTTTATTCCAGAACCTAATCGTATTTATTTGTGGCAATCAACTTTTTTAGGGGAATTATTGAGAGTCCCTGCATTTACAGGGTGGTATTTAAATCTGGATTACTTACTTTCTACTGCCTCAGTAATTGGTATAAACTTAATGTTATATTCTGTATTCAAAGGAAAAAAGGTGAGGTTTATTCTCATTACAGCTTTCATTTTAATGTTATTTTGCTTAATTTTGACATTTTCCGGTAGTTCAATGCTTGTAGTAATATTGGCAGTTATTGTTTCAATTTTCATAAGATGGCGTTCGTTAACCCTCTATTTTGTATCTATTATTTTAATTGGTTTACTTCTATCTTATTTTTCAGGATTCTTAAGTAGTTTTGTTGAGGAACCAAAAAAGTATATAGTCACAGAGGACGCAGCAATTCGAATCGATTTATTAAGAGACGGCATCGCAGGCTTTTTCAACAGACATCCTATTACCGGAAATGGGATAGGTAGAGGGTTTAGCTATACAAGTAATGTAGATAGCTGGGCTGTTCATAATAACATTGTACTGGTTGCTGATGAACTTGGACTTTTAGGATTATTTGCTTATGTCGCACTTTTCTTTGCAGCTATAAGTAGGCAAATTATTTCTATCCTGGAATTGAAAAACGAAAAAGATAAAGCTGTTTTGATATCTTTACTTATATCCCTCATAGCTCTCATGGCTATTCTACAATTTCAATCTCTTTATTTAAATATTTTCCTCTTTATGTATCTGGGATTAGTTGAGGCTATACGTGTGGCTTTATCGTATCAAGTTCCTTTAGAAAGCAATGCTAAGTCAGAGACTTAAAACTGCAAGGAGAGGAAGTTAGAAATAATTTACACCTGCATGAAACTTCAATAACTGAGGGAGAGAGAGATTAACTCCTACTCAGGATTGAAAAGGTGAGGATTCTTACTCAGGTGGTTCAGGTAAAGTTTTACAAGGTATTCTGGTTAGGTCGTAAGAATTGGTTACCCCTTCATCCCTGCGCACATAAATTGTTCCATTATTGGTCTTGGAATCTACTGTCCCGTCTAATATCACAATATGAAGATTTTCATCGATATCAACATAAGTACCTTGGAGACTTATTCGTCTTGTATCATTAGCATTTACCGTCATTATCCCTGCTAAAGGAGCGAGATCACCAATGGTATTATAGAATATTCCTTTCAGCAACCTATATTGAGATTTACCAGTCACAATTACCTTTATATATTTATTAGCGTCTTCTAATTCCCAGCATAAACCCTCTGGTGCCGAATGCTGCGGTCCATTGTTATGGTTATTCAAACTATCCACGTATTCACCAGAATATGAATAATCAGAAGGTAGGGATGCTGCTTTTGCATTGTCCATACCGAAATTGAATCCATAACCTACTAAAAGAACAAATGCTAAAAAAAAGAATACAGCTATTTTCATTTCTCTCCTCTTTATTTATCTAATTTTCATCATTTTGAAGCACTATTTTATTGTTAAAGCAGCAAGATGAATGCCAACCACATCGCAGCCGCAAAAAACCATAGCCTTTGTCCTCTTTTAAACAGAAATTTGCAACTAAAGTTTATTAAAAATTAAAACCTTTGATACAACAACAAATTCCTTATTCATAGTGATTACAGCTTTTTGTTTTTTTCTTTATATTTTTTATGCTTATATTGTTTCTATAAAATACAAATAGGATGACTATATATGTTTCTTTTAGATACATAATTTGAGAGGGAGTAAAGACTATAGGAGGACAGGAATCTATTCTCCCCTTGAAATTCATAAGGTTTAAAAAGGGATTAAACAGATTTTTTTATTGTAAATATGGAAACAATTTTCAAATTATCTTTTTCAGGGGACGCTCCTTTCACCAAGATGGTAGCCGAAGATTTCGTGAAGTCGCTCAAAGTGCATCTCTCCAGCCTGAAAAAAACTACTTCATCTCAAAATAAGTAAGCTTACGATTTCCAAATATATTTCCAAATAGAGCTTGTATTTTAACGGGATACATGATATCTTTTTTAAGGCTTAATTGACATAAAAATGGAAGGATTTTGATGAATAACCGTGAAGAGATTTATATATAAAATTTATGAGGTTGCAGAAATCAGGTATTGGTAATCGAGTTTAAATGCGGGAGAGAACACTGCTTGATTACTGGATAATTCTGTATAAGAGAAAAATAGCGGTAGTGCTTGTAACTCTTATATCGGTTATAACTACGGCAGTTCTGAGTTTAATAATTAAGCCCGTATACGAAGCAAAAGCTGTTTTTTATGTGCCTGAATCTTATCTGGCATTATCCTATATGTCGAGTGGCGCGGCAGACACATTTGCGAGAGATAGATTGCTTCCATCATCTAAGAAAGAGGTTGCTGCACCATATGTGGGGTTATTGAAAAGCACTAAAATTGCCGAGTACATTCATCAGGAATATCCTCGTAAAAAAGTTGAAAAATTACTTCGTTACGATATCGATTTTGAACTCTCAAATGAATATTTGTTAAGAATTTACAGTAGAGACGAGGACCCCGCCCTCGCAGCAAATATTGCAAATGCCTACATGAAATATCTGAATTTGCTCCTTCAGGAAGCATCATTAAAAAATTCCGGCGAGGACAAAGATTTGTTAGAAAATCAGTTAATAGGCATTGAAAAAAATCTACAGGATGCACAAAAGGATTTGAAATTATTTGAGGAGAAAAACGATATCGCATCCGTTGAGGAAGAAATCAAGAATCTTACTGAGCAAAGGGTATCATTCCAGACGCAGCTCGAGAATACCCAAGTTCTCATTGCGGAAAATAGTAAAAAAATGGCAGGCACAATAGAGCAGCTCAAAAAAGAAGGTAGCATGATAGAAGAAAATGAATTTTTATTGACAAACTCTTCAATTGAGTATCTTCAGCAGAAACTTTCTGACCAGGCAGCTCAGATAGCAGCAGCTTCCGTTGAGTTAGAAAAAAAACATCCTGACATGATGGCATTGAGAAAGCAATATAAAGTGACATCAAACAAACTCAAACGCGAGGTGCAAAGACTTGTTTCATCACAGATAAAACCGAGCAATACCTTTTATGAACAACTCAGACAGAATCTTGTTAATCTGGTTGTAGATCAGGATAAACTGAAGGCTTCAATGAAAGGTTATACGGATACAGTTTATAAAATAAACCAGAGACTGCACAGACTGCCTTCAGTAAAGGAAGGGTGGACCAAACTGAATGATAAAATAGAGCAATATAAAAAGATATATGAACGGCTTAATACTGATTTACAGGAAACAGAAATGCAGCAGGCAAGAAATATACAGTTTGTTGTAGTCGTAGATTATGCCAAACCTCCTGAAAATCCTTCTTTTCCGCTATTGTGGTTAAATTTAATTGTTGCTCTGCTATTTGGTTTGACTGCGGGTATATTTTATTCCTTCCTCACAGATTACATTGAAGAGACAAGTAAGATAAGAAAGAGAAAAGTAATAAAAGAACTTATCTCAGGAGAGTAAATGCCATACTCGTGGAATCAGATTGAAGAAGTCATAGAACGAACAGAGTATGAGAGAGCTCTCAGTGAACTGTCA
>MHEF01000087.1:2437-7071 GCA_001805125.1 Nitrospirae bacterium RBG_13_39_12 | reverse complement strand
AGAATTTCTTGAAAAAGGAAAAGCTGACTTTGCAACCATTTGGCTGTCAACAGCAATCCAGAAACGTTCTCAAGGGATAAAGTTGATTAATATCGGACAGATTGTACAGCGTTCTGCCCTGATGCTTGTAGCAAAGAAATCAAGAGGCATAAATAAACCTGAAGATATCAATAATAGGAAGGTCAGCCTCTGGAAAGAAGAATTTCAAATCCAGCCAAAAGCATTTTTCAAGAAATATAATCTCAAAGTAAAGGTTATACCTCAGTCATTTTCAGTCAATCTTTTCCTCAGAGACGGTGTGGACGTAGCATCAGCCATGTGGTATAACGAATACCACTCCATTCTCAATTCAGGCATTAACCCTGAAGAACTGACAACTTTCTTCTTTTATGACCATGGGCTGAACTTCCCTGAAGACGGAATATATACACTTGAAAAGAATTTCACAGAAAACCCTTCTCTTTCCTGCGCCTTTGTAAAAGCCTCCATTGAAGGTTGGCAGTACGCATTTGCTCACCCTGATGAAGCACTTGACATTATTTTGAAATACATGTCCATCGCGAAAATTCCCGCGAACAGGGTGCACCAGAAATGGATGCTCGAAAGGATGAAAGACTTAATATGTCCCCGGGATAGTAAAATGCCGATCGGAACCTTGCTCAAATCGGACTTTCTGCGTGCGGAAAAAGAGCTTAAAGAAAATGGTTTTATAAAAAAGATTCCGGATATTGAGTCCTTCTTTAGAAACTGTTTCACATATGCTGAAAAATAGAGGCATAGCTTTTAAACTCATCTTCTTGATTACTTTAAGCAGTGCACTTATTTTTCTGCTCATTTTCAGCTACAACTACTATGCCTCCCGAAGGATGATAGAAAAGAATGTAGAAGAAAATGCAAAAAATCTCGCTTTTTCTACGGTCAACAGGATTGAAATCGTACTACGTTCAGTTCAGAAAGTAACCGAGAATATAGCATGTTTTTTGGAAAACAGTACTTGTAAAAAAGAAGATCTCTTACAGTTTCTCCAAATAACAGTCGAGAATAATCCTGAGATATATGGTTCAACAGTGGCATTTGAACCTTATGCATTAGATAAGAAATTACCTGCCTTTGCACCCTATTTTTATAAGGAAAACGGCAAGATCAGGCTGAAAAATTTACAAGATGTCTTTAACTATAACTATTTCATTTTGGACTGGTATCAAATCCCAAAAGAACTGAACCGTTCTATCTGGAGTGAGCCATATTTTGATGAAGGCGCCGGAAATATAATGATGTCAACCTATTCAGTCCCTTTCTATAAACATATCAAAGGTGATAGACAATTCATAGGCATTGTAACAGCTGATGTGTCGCTTGAATGGCTCAGGGAGATGTTACTTTCGATAAAAATTCTCAAGACAGGGTATGCATTTCTTATTTCAAAGAACGGGACAATTATAAGTCACTATAATAAAGAATTGATCATGAATGAAACTATCTTTAGCGTGGCAGAAAATAGAGGCGATGCCCTTCTTAGAGAAATCGGAAGGAAGATGGTCAGGGGGGAATCAGGTTTTGTTCCTTTCAGGAGCATCGTTCGTGGGAGACCATGCTGGATGTATTATGCTCCCATTCCTTCAAGTGGCTGGTCCATCGCTGTAATTTTTCCAAAGGATGAACTTACAGAGGATATCGTTCATCTCAACAGAACAGTTATATTCCTCGGAATTACAGGTATTTTACTTCTTTCAATAGCTGTAGTACTGAATACAAGATCAATCACAAAACAATTAAGAGAAATGTCGCAGGCTGCTGAACGCATTGGTACAGGAAACCTGGATATTGAATTACCGCCTGTGAAATCAGGTGATGAAGTGGGAAAACTCACAGCAGCATTCCACTATATGAAAACATCATTGAAAGAATATATTCAAAAACTTACAGAGACCACTGCTGCAAAAGAAAGAATTGAAAGCGAACTAAAAATCGCCAGTGAGATCCAGATGGGCATCTTACCCAAGACATTTCCCCCATTTCCTGACAGGAAAGAATTCGATATTTTTGCAACGATCAAACCCGCAAAAGAGGTTGGGGGAGACTTCTATGACTTTTTCTTCATTGATCATGATCATCTCTGTTTTATAATTGCAGATGTTTCCGGCAAAGGTGTACCTGCCGCCCTTTTTATGGCCGTAGCAAGAACCCTTATAAAAGCAGTAGCTGTTCCGGACATGCCTCCCGGTGACCTTTTAACTAAAGTAAACGAGGAACTTTGTATCGGTAATGAGTCCAGCATGTTTGTAACAATTTTTTGCGGTATCTTGAATACAAAAACAGGGGAAGTCCTGTATACAAATGCAGGACACAACCCGCCTTTGATCCTGCAAAAAGATAATAATGTGATATGGCTTGAAGGAGAAAGAAATATCTTCATCGGCGCAATGAAACAGGTTAATTATAAGACAGATCGAATTGTATTACATACAGGAGATGCGCTTTTCATGTATACCGATGGTGTCACAGAGGCAATGAATGAACGTGAAGAGCAGTTTACAAGTGAACGACTTAAGAAGGAAGTCACTGACTTATATGGCAGATATATTAAAGAGATTGTTGCCGGAATAATGGAAAAGGTTGTTTCTTTTGCTCATGGCGCCCAACAATCAGATGATATTACGATGATGATAGTTGAATTCCGGGGTGATCAAACAAGGGATAAGCTTTCCTTCTGATCTCATCAAAGAGGCGGATGAAGTTATACAGCAAAAGAGATAATCATGCGTGTTTCATCTAACCCGGATTATTATTCATAAAAACAGGTCAAACAAGTCGAGATAGAGTATCGGAGCGGATTTAAATTCTTTAGAGAAAGAATTTACCTCGGAGGTTCCGAACTCTTTCGGAACCGAGAAAGAGCAAGGATGCTCTATCTCGGCTTATATCACAAAAATCTGTGAATAATCCGGATTCTTATCGGATAAATTTAACCCAGAAAATGCAATTCACGGTAGGCATATGTGTAGCAAAAGCTCTTGAGCAGCACCTTTGTGAGCGGTTTAATGACTCAGATAACGTGCACGTTTTCATTCATATCGTTTAAATAACCATGTATGCGCAAATTCTGCATTCAAGAGATTTTGATTCATATGTGCCTACCAGCCTTAAAATCTAAATGCATTTTTCGGGTTAATATCGGCGCTCGTCCTGGTTACCGTACATCTATCTTCTCAATGCCTAATACTTTACAGAGACGGATCAGGGTAAACAGCGTAATGTTTTTCTTTCCTTCTTCTATTCTGGAAATATCAGGCTGTTTCATTCCTATCCGGAGAGCCAGTTGCTTCTGGCTCAATCCTTTCTGAATTCTTGCATCCCTGATTTCCATGCCGATAGTGCGGAATGTAACCGTAGTTCCACCCTTTGCCTTTCTATGTCTGTGCTGAAACTTTTCTAAAATCTGTTCATAAATTGTCTCCCACCAGTCTCTGAAATCCGATCGTCGTATACGCTTTATCCAGTATGTTCTAATCCCCGGCCAGATCTCAACAAACTTTTCCATGGGAATTATAGAGAATAATTCCTCCGGTTTATCGCAACGCGACAAAAGAGTAACAACACGCTCGTTAAACCTGGGGTGACCCGGATCCTTCAGAATCCCCTTTGTCTCATTCAGGGCTTTTTGATTCAAATCCCAAAAATACTTTTCAATACTCATTCTCCAATAACCTCTCTTATGAATTGCTTTATCTCATTTTCCAAATATACAATCATCTCTTTGGAATTAAAGTTCAGCTCATAAATGTCCAGATCGATAAGTGCCAGTTTAAGATCCTGTCTTGAAAATGTTCTGTACCAATGGATGATTCCCTTCTGTAATGATGCAGGGACATTTTTCAGGAATATGTGCAAAGGCTGTATTTTTTTTGAAAGCATATAGACATCAAAGACATCCCTCACTTCCTTACGGCCCTCAATGATCTGCCTTCCTATCCCATCGATTTCAGGTTGGGTTCCGGAAATAGCAGCTATTTTCTGAAAATATACATTTTCCGCACTGTACACTCTGACCCCCTCAATTTTGCGGATCACCGGCCTTACGAAAAAAACATCCTCAACAAAATCAATCTTTAATGGCCTGCTCGATCCTTTAACAGGTAAAGTGTAAAATCTGACCCTGGCTCTCCCTCCCGCAGTAAGCTCGGATTCCAGGCGTATTTTTTTGTTCATCTGTTTTTCGAACGCAGAAATCAGTTTCTGTATTTCCCTTACATCGAACTTTGGTGAAAAGAAATCCAGATCAGCAGAAAAACGATGATGCAAATAATACAATTCAAGAGCAGTGCCGCCGGCAAGCGCAAAATGCCTGGCTTCTCCCGAAAAAACATCGAGGATATGTTTCTGTGCATCTCTGATTCTTGTATCCATCTGTCAGAAAATACCTATAGCTAATAAACTATTTTAATATAGATTATAACCTATATATCTTTAATGTCAAGCACAAAACAGTCTGAGATCCCTTTATATTTCGCTAATGGAAATTATCTTCATCCCCGCTGCGAGCAGCACATTCTAACGGGGTAAAAGAGATTGGTCTAATCTTATTAAATGTTTTCGACAGCTACCGATGAATATTTGATATCCATTTTGAATAA
>MHEF01000087.1:0-2385 GCA_001805125.1 Nitrospirae bacterium RBG_13_39_12 | reverse complement strand
GAATTGACACTTCTGCATGAGCTTACAATTGTGATTGTTTCTTCCGAAAATCATTATAAGATAATACTTTTGTTCTCCGAACTTGAGCTGCAAAAATATATCCAAGACCACTAAAAAATTATCAATTTGCAATAAACAAGTCTGACCCCTTTCCTTTCCTTAATTCTATTATTATAGGGTGCATGCTTTCGCAGATATCTCAAAGAAGCAAACGCTTTTGGGTAATCTGATAATTCTGTGTATTTCTTTTGAAAATTAATTGTAAATAATGAAGATTTGACTACTTTATAACCTTAAAGAAAAGAAGCTTCGAGAAGAGACGCGGTGTTTTACTTGAATATCTTTCTCAAGCTTTCCTCCTCCTTATTTTCCTCGACAAAGTAACACTCAACATGCTCATTTACCTGGAACATATCAAGTTGCTCAGTTTGATAACGCGTAATATTATTCGTTCGATGCTGGTCCGTCATAAGATCAAGCACAGACTTCTTATATTGCGAATCGGCATTCCCGAGAAGATGTTCACCTTTGCTTTCGATGACGTAAACCAACTCCAGTTTGCCGTCATCGGTTTTCTTAGCTGCCACAAAGTCAGGTCGAATCTTATATCGCTGCCAGCCCTGGATTGCGTACCATTGTTTGCCAATTTTGTTTCTGAACCACCACAGAATTTTTTCCTGATTATCGAGAATCTGACCCACAGTACGCTCAAGGTTGTTCATAGTTGATAACTCAACATCATCGAACAAGTAATACCTGAAAATGTTCGGCATCCTATCAATAGTGATCGTATCGGTTTGCGGTACTTTGTAACCAATGTCCTTATCATCAGATACAGCAAGCAAGAGCTTCCGGTCTCTGAGAGCTTTGAGAAAAATCTCCTCCTCCTGGCGAGTTTTTTCTTCATGCAAAAAACTAAAGAGCATCGAAGCGATATAGCTGAAATGCTCCTGCAGCTTTTCGTGACCGATTTTTTCCTTTAGAAGCTCGATGTATCGAATGGCAGTTTTGCGTGCAAAGAAAGGATTTTCGATAAGTTCAGAATAGCGCCGAGTTAGATAATCGACGCTAATCTGTCCATCTTCATTCATTGCGGATGTTTCGACGCGAGATTTCACATGACTTTTCTCATCTAATGTTACGGCGAAACCTTTGCGCTCTCTCGTCTCATCACTCAAAGAATTAATGATTTTCTTTATCTGCACGTCACTGGGCTTAAATCCTTCAAAATTGATGTGGGCCTTGATATCCATATCATAGGAGAAGCGGCGTTTCCGGTGATCGCCGTCCTCTGTCATAAGCCAGACAGGAAGATAGAAAGCTCCGGGATACTTCTTAAACTCTTTTCTAATTTTGACTGGTTTGGTTCGGCTGTCTTTACCCCGATCTTTGATTCTTACCTTGCTCACGAGGTCTTCGAGTCCTTCATTTTTGAACCCGGCATCCACCCTCTCGATCATCTGCCGTGTGTCACCCTTGGCGTAATAGACATAGCTTTCGTCCAGCTCTTTTACTCCTGTCTTTTTGGCGTTTGGCTGGCGCAGGATGCGGCCGATAAGTTGGGTGATGCTGGTGTTTGAGTTCACATTCGGTATAATTCCGAGGACATATGCGAACGAGCAATCCCACCCCTCGCGAAGGGCCTCCTTTGTAATAATGTAGCGGACCGGACAATCCGAAGCGAAAAGATTCACGTCCTCGATATCATTTTGTGAACTCGTCTTGATTGCTATTTCGTCGGGATTCACTCCGAGATCAGCAAGATAATCCTTAACGTCGAGGCTGTGGACTCTACCTTTCCAGCGCTGGTCCTTACCTGTGGCTTCGACCTGTAGGAGAGCGATCGGACGGATGTATATGCCACTTCCCCGGTGGAAAGCTTTCGCTTTCTTTTCAAGGTTCTCACGGTGATTCTTGACCTCTTTCATCATTGCCTTCCAGTCATTTTCCTTACGACTTGCGGGCGGCAGGATATGCATGTCGAGTTTGACCATATCCTCGTCCTTGAGTTCCAATCCGGTAATGGCTACGACAACATTCATGTCTGTCTTCGGCGTCGCCGAGAGACCAAGTACGCATTCGGGGTTCAGGTTGTCGATGGTATTCCGTGCAGTCTCGGAAAAAACCTTGTGTATCTCGTCGATTATTATAAAGGGCCGCGATGCCCGGATAGCGTTTCCGAGACTGGTTTTGATGAGAGGGAAGGCTGATTCCACAGGCGAAATATGATCGAGGTTCGGGACTTGGCGAAGCAGCCGGGCGTGTAAATCATTGCGGTTGTCAGCCGGGAAGAAGCTGTCATACCCTCCTGAATCCTGGAAGACCTTTAACGCTTCTTTGCCGTTAACGCGACTGATGGACTGGATCATCACGAAGAGGATCACG
>MHEF01000086.1:13283-36593 GCA_001805125.1 Nitrospirae bacterium RBG_13_39_12 | reverse complement strand
ACGGGGAAGAAACAATAAGAGTGTTTAATGAAAACAAGGACAGTATTCAGCTTCTCATCCTTGATGTGATAATGCCGAAGAAGAACGGCAAAGAGGTTTATGACAAGATAAAGGAAATCAAGCCTGACATTAAAGCTATTTTTACAAGCGGATATACTGCGGATATTATTCATAAAAAAGGAATCCTGGAGGAAGGGCTTGAATTTATCCTGAAACCTATTTTACCGGACAGACTCTTGAGAACAGTTAGAGAGGTTCTTGATAAATGAATCAGGAAATAATGGATGAAATATGTCTCTGAGGAGTCTACTTCTTCCTAACGCCTTCACGGGCAATAGCTACTTTACCGGTTCTTACAAACTCCTTTATTCCCATTGGCTTTAGTAGTTCAACAATAGCCTCTATCTTTTTCTCATCACCCGTAACCTCAATCGTATATGTACTTTGACTTGAATCAACAATCCTGCCCCTGAATATCTCTGCGAGCCTCAGCACCTCAGCTTTGTTTTCCTGTCTTGGAGCTACTTTTATCAGCACCATCTCCCTTTCAACATGGTCAAACTCAGTCATATCAATAACTTTTATAACATCTATGAGTTTATTCAGCTGTTTTGTTATCTGCTCAATTATCTGGTCATCACCGCTTGTAACTATAGTCATAACCGATATCTGCGGGTCTATCGTCTCCCCAACAGAAAGGCTCTCAATGTTATATCCCCTACCGCTGAACAGACTTGCAATTCTTGAAAGAACCCCAAATTTATTTTCAACCAGCAAAGAAATAGTATGCCGCATTTATTTCACCGCCTTTAGCTTCTTCTCTGATTTCTCTTTTTGTTCCTCAAACAACATATAGTCTATTGGCGCACCTGCTGGTACCATTGGAAATACTTTTTCCTTCCAGTCAACTACAAAGTCCATAAAAACCGTCCTTTTTATTTTGAATGCCTCTTTCAACAAAGGCTCAACTTCATCAGGTTTCGTTGCCCTCAGTCCAACTGCTCCGTATGCTTCAGCAATCTTAACAAAATCCGGCACACTTTCATCGAGTTTTGTATGAGAGTATCTTTCACTGAAGAATAATTCCTGCCACTGTCTTACCATTCCCAAGTATCTGTTATTTAGAATAGCCACCTTAACAGGCAGCTTGTTAATGACTGCAGTTGCAAGTTCCTGAATATTCATCTGTATGCTTCCATCGCCTGCAATATCAATTACAAGTTTATTGGGATGTGCAAGCTGTGCCCCGATCGCAGCAGGGAAACCATACCCCATTGTACCGAGCCCTCCCGATGTCAGCAGGGTTCTGGGTTTATCAAACTTATAGAACTGTGCTGCCCACATCTGGTTTTGACCAACCTCTGTTGTAATGATTGCATCCCCTTTTGTAAGTTCAAAAATCTTTTCAACAACAAACTGGGGCTTTATTACTTCGTCGCTATATGTATACGATAATGGCCTTTCCTTTTTCCATTCATTTATCTGTTTAAGCCATGCTTTGCGAACCTCTTCCCACTGTTCTTTGACCTCTTCCTTAAGCGCTTTGTTCAGTACTGTAAGAACTTTCTTTACATCTCCAACTATAGGAACATCGACACGCACGTTTTTTCTTATTGAGGTTGGGTCTATATCTATATGTATTATCTTTGCACCGGTGGCAAAGGCATCAAGTTTCCCTGTTACCCTGTCATCAAACCGCATACCTATTGCAACCAGCAGGTCAGATTCCTGTATAGCCTTATTTGCATAATAAGTACCATGCATTCCGGGCATCCCGAGCGAAAGTTTATGCGTTCCAGGGAACCCGCCTAGTCCCATCAACGTCATTGTTACAGGTATATTCGTATATTCAGCAAGCTCTCTCAGCTCTCTTGAACCACCGGAAAGTATTACACCGCCACCAGCTACTATAACCGCCTTTTTTGACTTAGCAATATTATGTGCTGCCTGTGTTATCATCCACTTGTTGCCTTCATATCTCGGGTTATAACTCCTTATTTTTACCTCCGGCCAAACGAACTCTTCTTTTGATGTTGTTACATCTTTAGGAAGGTCTATTAACACAGGTCCGGGACGTCCTGACGTAGCTATATAAAATGCTTCTCTTATAATTTTTGACAGGTCTTTTACATCCTTTACAAGAAAATTATACTTCGTACAAGGCCTTGAAATACCAACTATATCAGCTTCCTGAAATGCATCATTTCCGATAAGCATTGTGGGAACCTGGCCGGAGAAAACAACAATTGGGATGGAATCCATTGAAGCAGTAGCCAGACCTGTTATTGTGTTTGTAGCTCCAGGCCCTGAAGTTACAAGTGCAACACCGGCTTTCCCCGTGGACCTTGCATAACCATCTGCTGCATGAACCGCTCCCTGCTCATGCCTTGTTAAGATCAACTTTATCTCCTTATCTTCATACAATAAGTCGAATATATTAAGGATAACTCCACCGGGATAGCCGAAAATGTGTTTTATTCCTTCTCTTTTTAGACACTCAATAAATATCTCGGCACCTGAAATCTTCATAAGTCCTTATTACTCCTTTAAAAATTTACCTAATTTTAACACAAAACGTGATTAAGATGTCCATAGTCCCAACTAATACAGCTTATCATATTTTCAAATTTTCAAAACTTAAAAAGGGATCTTTTTCTTGACTAAATAGAATTTTTCGCAGTAAAATGCCGAAAAATGTCCTTTTTCAAGCAAAGCTTATAAGCTATATTTAAAAAAAAGAGACATTTAAATAACTTCCTTAATTAAAAAGAGGGTTCCTTTGAGTGATTTACACATTCGCTTGCATTCTGCTTGCATTGAGACTACTATCTAAATGAGAAACCACAATATGAACGATAAGAAAAAAACAAAAGACCAACTTATAAATGAATTAGCCGAATTGCGCAAAACAATTGCTGAACTGGAAAAAGCCGAAAAACAATACAAGCCAACAAAACAGTCACTAAATGAGAGTGAGCAGAAGCTTAGGAATATTATTGAACACAGCAACGAGCTCTTTTATATTCATGATATCCATCACAAACTTAATTATGTTAGCCCGCAATCTTTACAGATTCTTGGATACACTCCCGATGAAATGATTACAGAGTGGACAAATCTGATCACTAAAAACCCGATTAACAAAACAGGCGTTGAAATCACTGAAAAGGCATTGAAGACAGGCAAAAAGCAGAAGCCCTACATATTGGAGTTGTACAAGAAAGATGGCACCAAAGTTCTGCTTGAAATCGATGAATCTCCTTATAAGGATACTGAAGGTAAAGTAATCGGTATTATAGGTGCAGCAAGAGACATTACCGAACAAAAAAAGGCAGAGGAGGCTTTGAAAAAATCAGAAAGATTATATCGTAACCTCGCAGATAACGCTCTTGTCGGAATATATAAAACTAATTTAAAAGGGGATATCCTATATATAAACCATGCCCTTCTCAGGATGCTGGGATATGATTCAGTTGAAGAAATAACGTCAATCGGGGCTTTGACAACATATAAAAATCCTCATAACCGTAAATTATTAATTGAAAGACTTAAGAAGACTGGCATAGTCAGAAATTTCGAAACTGAATTAGTTACAAAAACAGGAACCTCTAAATATGTCATTTTGAATGCTACTCTGGAAGACCACGTAATATCAGGAATGATGATGGATATTACTGATCGCAGGCTTGCTGAGAGCGCGCTATTTGAAAGCGAAATGAAGTTCCGCACATTAGCAGAAACCAATACTGCTGCAATAGTTATCTTCCAGGATAGTAAATTTTTGTATATTAATCCTGCAACAGAAGCATTAACCGGATACACAAAAGAAGAACTTTTGGAGATGAATTTTTGGGATGCCATTGATCCAGATTTTCAAAAATTGATTAAAGAAAGAGAACTCGCACGCCAGCGTGGAGAAAAGGTCAGTCTAATAAACGAATTTAAGATTATTACTAAAAGCGGCAAGACGTGCTGGGTCAGTACCACCGCCGGCAATATTAAGTTAGAGGGGAAGCCGGCAGTTATAGGGACCGCTTTTGACATTACCAAGCGTAAGCTTGCAGAAGAAGCGCTTATCGAAAGCGAAGAGAAATATCGTACATTAGTCGAGCATTCATTACAGGGTATTATAATCGCACAGGGGTTGCCGCCACGTATCGCTTTCACCAACTCTGCATTAGCCGATCTCTTAGGTTATTCTGTTAAGGAACTCCTGTCCCTTTTACCAGAAAAAACACGTGGTTTAATACACCCTGAAGACCAGGCATTTTTTTTCAAACGCTATCAGGATCGACTGGAAGGAAAATCTGTACCCCCGCGCTATGAAATCCGTGCCATACGGAAAGACGGATCTGTGCGCTGGACAGAGATATTTTCCAGCCGCATCGAGTACAACAAAAAGCCTGCTGTGCAGGCTGCCTTTATTGATATTACCGAACGAAAAAACGCAGAAGAGGCGCTTACCGAAAGCGAAGAAAGATACCGCACTATTTTCGAGGATTCAAGAGAAGCGATTTATGTTACCACAAAAAACGGGAAATTCATCGAGGTCAACCAGGCTGCCTTGGACCTTTTTGATTATACAAGAGAAGAAATGTTTAAGCTTGACGCAAAGAAGTTATATGTGAATCCAGATGATCGGAAAATATTTCAAAAGGAAATAGAACAAATTGGGTCTGTAAGAAACTATGAGATAAGGTTCCGAAAAAAGGACGGAACTGAAATAATCTGCCTCGTTACTTCAACCGTGCGGAAATCAATTGACGGAACCATTACAGGATACCAGGGGATTATAAGAGACATTACTGAAATTAGAAAGGTAGAGGATAAACTAAGACACTTAAGCCTTCATGACCCTCTTACCGGACTTTACAACCGTGCATATTTTGAAGAAGAGATGCGCCGTATTGAAAGCAGTCGCTATAATTCAGTAGGTATAATTATGTGCGATGTAGACGGACTTAAATTTGTTAATGATGCTTTGGGTCATTACAACGGGGATAAAATGCTTTTGGCAACAGCAACTGCACTGAGGGAATCCTTTCGTGAGGCTGATGTCGTAGCCAGAGTCGGGGGTGACGAATTCGCAATATTGCTACCAAATAGTGACAGCAATTCTATAGAAATCGCATGTCAACGCATACAGGACTCTATAAAAAATTATAACTCATCTAATCCTGAACTTACGTTAAGTGTATCCATTGGGTCAGCTATAAGCACCAGAACACCTGTAATTATCAGTAATCTCTTTAAAGAAGCTGACAATAACATGTACAGGGAAAAGTTACAAAATAGTCTGAGCGCCCGGAGTACAATCGTTCAAACCCTGATGAAGGCACTTGAGACCCGGGACTTCACATCAGAAGGACACATAAATCGTTTAAAGAAATTGGTAACTTCTTTAGCCGCTGCAATTGATCTCCCAGAGCGTAGCTTAACCGATCTGCGCCTTCTTGCTGAATTTCATGATATCGGCAAAGTAGGCATTCCCACTGATATTCTTTTTAAACCGGATGCTCTTACACCTGAGGAAACTATCGAAATGCAGAGGCACTGCGAACTCGGCCATCGTATTGCCCGTTTCACGCCCGACCTTGTTCCCATTGCCGATTTGATTCTTAAACACCACGAATGGTGGAATGGTGAAGGCTATCCCTTCGGCATAAAAAGCGAAGCCATCCCGATAGAATGTCGCATCCTGGCTATATGTGAATCCTATGAAGCAATGACCAGTGACCGTCCTTACCATAAAGCTAAACCCCGCAATAAAGCTCTGGATGAAATCAAAAAGTCCTCCGGGACTAAGTTTGACCCTTATTTGGTATCCAAGTTCATACAGGTATTAGAAAGTCCTGATAATGACAAAAACAAATGACAATACTGTTTTTCCCTTCTGTTTTTATTTATAATTTAAGTTAATGCTGTTTTAATGGAGATTGAATTTGAGAGAACTCAAGAGACGATTGATACTCTCTGTGGTACTTATAGTACTTATTGTTTCTTTCGGTACTACAGGATATATGAGCATTGAGGGATGGAGTTTCTTAGACTCACTTTATATGACGATAATAACCCTGACCACTGTCGGGTTTAAAGAAATACATGACTTATCATTCAGAGGAAGGTTATTTACAATTATTCTCATTATAGGGGGTGTAGGTACCGTATTCTATACACTCAGTATAGGTGCAAAACTTATTTTAGAAGGTGAATTAAGAGAAATATTCGGGAGGAAAAGATTGGAAAAGAAATTAAAGGCATTAAAGGACCATTATATTATTTGCGGGCATGGGAGGATGGGAAAGATTATATCCAGGGAACTAAAGGGTGAGAATCTGAGTTTTGTAGTTATCGAAAAGAAATTAGACATGCTTGAGGAAAAAGAAGACATAATTTTACTTCAGGGAGACGCCACAAACGATGATATCCTGAAAATAGCTGGAATTGAAAAAGCAAAATGCTTGATATCAGTACTGCCGACTGATGCAGAAAACCTTTTTGTAGTTTTGAGTGCAAGGGGACTTAATCCCAAACTGTTAATTGTCGCAAGAGCTGGCGAGGAAGGGTCAGAACAGAAACTTTTCAGAGCCGGTGCTGATAAGGTCGTGTCACCATATCACATTGGCGGACTCAGAATAGCACATACTGTTCTAAAGCCTGCTGTCGTTGATTTCATAGAATTTGCTACAAAGAGTGGTAATATCGATTTACAGATGGAGGAAATAGTCATTCAGGAAGGTTCAAAGCTCGCAGAGTCTACACTGGATGAGTGCGGGATCGGAAGGGACCTTGGAGTTATTATTGTTGCCATTAAACAACTTAGTGGTGAGATGAGATTCAACCCCACATTTCGCAGTACCATAATGGTCGGAGATACTTTGATAGCTGTCGGCGAGAGATCAAAACTGAAGATACTCGAAAATATGGCAGCAGGGAAGAAATAGAAACCTGACTACTTCATCACCGCACCAGTTCCTGCAGAACTAACCATTCTTGCATATCTTGAAAGATAGCCTTTCGTTATTTTCTGTTTCTGAGGTTTCCATGTTTTAAACCGTTCTTTTATCTCTTTATCTGATAAAAGAACATCTATTTTCCTGTTCGGGATATTAATTCTAATTTTATCTCCATTCTTCAGAATCGCTATAGTTCCCCCTTCCATTGCCTCTGGTGATATATGCCCCACACAAGGCCCCCTTGTACCACCTGAAAACCTTCCGTCCGTTATTAATGCAACCGATTCACTTAATCCCATTCCGGTAATAGCAGCTGTTGAGGAAAGCATCTCCCTCATGCCGGGGCCTCCCTTTGGTCCTTCATATCTGATTACAACAACATCCCCTTTCATAATCTTTCCGGAAAGAATTGCCTTCATACACTCCTCTTCCGAATTAAATACCCGTGCTGCACCCTCAAATTTCATCACGTTCTTACTCACAGCAGACTGTTTGACAACCGCTCCATCAGGTGCGAGATTACCTCTGAGTATTGCTATCCCTCCTTCTTTGTGATAAGCCTTATCAAGCGGTCTTATGACATTCTCATTAATCACTTCAGCAGAATCAGCAATTTTAAAAATTGTCCTGCCGCTGACTGTAATATTGTTATGCAGACCTTTCCGTAATCTTTTCATTAAAGCAGGAATCCCTCCAGCCCAGTTAAGGTCTTCCAGGTAATGTTCCCCACCCGGAAGCATATTTGCAAGGTGAGGTGTCTTTTTGCTCAATACATCAAATATCTCAAGCGGAAGCTCCACGCCTGCATCGTAAGCTATCGCGGGGATATGAAGTACAGTATTCGTTGAACCTCCGAGTGCCAGATCGACCATTATTGCGTTTTCAAAAGCTTTTCTTGTCATTATCTTTCTCGAAGTAATGTTTTTCCTTATCAATTCGACAATTCTTCGCCCGCTTTCAAAAGCTATCCTTCTTTTATCAGCAGATACAGCAAGTGAAGTAGCGCATCCAGCAAGACTCATACCAAGTGCTTCTGTAACACATGCCATTGTATTTGCTGTGTACATACCCTGACAGGAACCTGCACCTGGACATGCACATATCTCAAGCGCTTCGAGTTCATCATGTCCTATCAGCCCCTTTTTATATTTTCCTATTGCCTCAAAGGTATCATTAACCAATGATAACCTCCTGCCTCTCAACTGTCCTGAGAGCATTGGGCCTGCGGTAACAACTATTGAGGGGATATCTATCCTTGCTGCAGCCATAAGCATCCCGGGTGTAATCTTGTCACAATTTGTAAGGAGCACAAGTCCGTCAAGCTGGTGTGCCTGAGTAATGGTTTCCACCATATCTGCGATAAGTTCCCTGGATGGAAGCGAATAATGCATCCCCGAGTGACCCATTGCAATGCCATCACAAATACCAGGTATCCCAAAAAAGAAAGGGTAACCACCAGCAGTATGTATTCCCTTTTCAATAAATCTTTCGAGGTCCCGCATTCCGATATGGCCCGGGATAATATCAGTGTAGCTTGTTGCGACACCAATAAATGGTTTTTTCATCTCGCTTTTGGCAATACCTGTCGCATAAAGAAGTGCCCTGTGCGGAACCCGCTCAAGTCCCTCTTTTATTGTCCTGCTTCTCATAAAAAATTGTTCCTCCTAAAAATATAAATTATGGATTATGGAATGAAAACTGAGAAACATGAAATGAGACACAAAAAATTTAGAAAACTTCTTAATCCTCAGTTCCTACTTTTCAGTTTATTATTATAGTTTTAATTCGTCGGTTGGCTTTTCTTATATTCCCTTATAAGTTCTGCCATCCTGTCCTTCTTGAGAAGTTTCTGCTTCTGAATCTTCTTCCTCTCAACTTCTTCTTCCGGTGTTAGGTAACGCTTGCTGTCAATTTCAATAAGAAGTCCATCAAGGTTTCTGTGTTCCTCACTGAGTCTTCTGAATTCCTCATTCTCTTTTTTTAATAATTCAACAATCTCATATTCCTTCAATGTTCCCTCCTTTTTTTAAATAAAATAACTTTGTGCTTATGTAATTTTGGTTTGTAACTCAAAATAGTCTGATATTCGAGGATAATTTCACTAAAATTATTATGTTGAATTATATCTTCTTGATAATTTTTCTGCAAGTTTATATGAATTTTCTATACAATCATTAACGCTTATTCCTCGATATGCATTCCCTATAAGATACAAGCCTTTGATTTTATTAACAATATTGTCTATTGCTTCAAGTTTCCTCTCGTGCCCCAATGAATACTGAGGTATACCCTTCTCATGCCTGTAGACCCTCACAAAATCAGGCTGCGCCTTTATCCCCATGATATCATTCAGTTCATCCATGACTGTATTTAAAAGCCTGTCCTCATCCTGCATTGCAAGCTCCGACCTCCTTACACCGCCTATCATGCTTCTCAGTAGCACATAACCTTCGGGTGCCCTGTTAGGAAATACGCTTGAATCCCACAGTGTCCCAAGTATTTTTCTTCCTTCCCTGTTAGGTACAAGAAAGCCGAATCCATCAAGAGGCTGGCTTATCCTGTCCTTTCTATAACCAAAACAAACAACAGAAATTGAGGGATAGAAAACTTCACTAAGGATCAATGAAAGGTTTCTGTCAAAGTCCTTTACTATTTCTGATGTCGCGTAAACAGGTGTTGCAACAACAACTGCCTCTGCCTCAACATTTGAATTATCAGAAAGATGAATAACATATTTTTCATTTTTTTTATCAATCGAAACCACTCTGCTGCTCGTTTTTAGCCTGCTACCCATATAATTCTTAAGAGCATTTATTATTACTTCCATACCTTCATAAAACGATGTAAGAACCCCGCCAGGCCCTGGCCCGACTTTCCTTCCTGATTTCTTAGAATCTTTCTGGAGTTTTATCAGCGCCTTTATAAGACTCCCGTATTTATTTTCCAGTTCATATATCCTCGGGAAACAACTCTTAAGACTCATATTTTCAGGGTCGCCTGCATAAATACCCGACGCCATCGGGTCTATTAATTTTTCATAAGCTTCTCTGCCAAGACGCCTCCTTGCAAAATCAGCAAGTGTTTCATCATTTTTCTCCTTCTTTGGCACAAGAATTTCAAATAAAATCCTCAACCGTCCGTAGAAGCTCAGCAGGTTTGAAGAAAAAAATGAAACTGGCGAATCAGGTAAAAGGTGAAGCTTGCTATCAGAAAATATGTATCTCTTTCTTGCTGTATCATTACTTCTTAAAGAAGCGATAGACAGCCTTCCAATAAGTTCAAGTGTCCTTGGCCTGTTATCAAGAAAGCCGTTAACTCCACCTTCACACAAAAACCCATCTACCTTATCCGTCCAAATCTTCCCGCCTGCTTTTTTTTCGGATTCAAAGATAATTATATCCAAAGACGGCTTCTGCTTAAGGAGAAAGTATGCGAGAGAAAGGCCGGAAATTCCTCCTCCGATAATAACCAGACTCATTTTATATCCTTAAAACGGATAACGTTTTTGAGAGAAAACATTATTATATATATGGAGAGAAGGATTAAAAAAATAATTTCTATTTAAAATTCATTCCACCCGGCATCTGAAATTTCTGATACCCTGAAGGAACATCAAAAAGACTGTCTGGCTGTGAACCTATCCTTATATTCTTAAATTCCTGAACCCACGAATTGTCAACGGCTGCGGTCTTCACAGGGAAGTTTATATCTGTTGCAAACCACTGATAGACCTGCTCATTTTTTTTGCCTGACTTATATGTAATCAAATATTTTTTTGCTGGATGCCCGTCTATTGTTTCATTACCAATATATTTCCTTTCTATTTCACCTTCAAACTTTTCTTCCACCATAGGTTTATTCTGCTGGGAAAAAGGCATCTCCATATACATTTTCTCCCCGGGCATGATATTCCATATAACCTTCTTGTCTATCCTTGTTATAACAATCATCTCCTCCGGAGCTTTTATCTCCATCCTGAACTTATCAGGCTTAGAATACATTTTGCTCGTAGTCTTACCGCCTGTCTCATGTGTCATTATCATGTCAGCAGAAAATTCAAACGCTGAAACCGCCACTGAAGATAAAAAGAGGAATGCTATAACAGTAAAAATCTTTTTAAACATACTTACCCCCTACTTTTTCCGGAAAATCTGTATATCCTGTTCAGTCTTACCAAGTACACTAATTTTAATGCTTAAATTTTACTTTTGTCAATTTAGGCAAGTGTAAAACAATCATCCCTGTTCCTCTTCTTTCTCATATATAAGAAATTCTACAGAGAGGAGAAGTCTTCCGTAAATTGAACGGGAGCTTTGACTTCATATTGTCAAAATTGCTGGTTTATAGATCAATATCACTATATTTACATTGGACTGACAAATTTTGGCATTTGACATCCTAAAAAACTTTGCCTTGCTACTTAAAAATTTTTTCACTTGAATTCTTAACCTGACTGAAAATTATGATTACAATTGGACCAGATAAGCCAACTCATAATAAACATATAGCCTTTTAGCGCATTTGAGGCATTCTGTTTTATATTTAGCCACTTGAAAGTTCTGAGCTCCATAATTGTTTAATTAGAAATCTGAGCTCCATAATTGTTTAATTAGAAATATGTATATGTTTTTAAAATACAAACATTTGGTATAATATTTGCTAAGAAATTATTATACTTAGCTAAATAATGAGCATTAGTCAAGAAAATAGGCGAAAAAGGTGACAAAAAAGCAGCGATCAGTAAATTTTAGTGTTATTGGATTTGACTCTCGCCAGGGGTTTACTTTAATTGAATTACTTATAGTCGTTGCAATAATCGGTATCCTTGCTGCAATAGCAATACCTGGATATTTAGGTATGCAAGAGAGGGCAAGGAAGGGTACTGTAGTGAGGTCTGCTTCTGCATCAGAGTCAGAATTACAGACGTGGCTTCATTCTGCAGTAAAAGGACGTGCTAGTGGTTCAGGTGTTATAGGAGCGCTTTATGAAATTGACAGCAATGGAGATGGACAAATTCTATCTGCTTCAGATATGAATAATTCTTCTCTTGGGGAACTTTTAATCTCGGCCAACGCATTATGCAGTCAGTATGTAAATGCAAAGCAAGTTTCTCAGAGGGAAATGTCTCCCTGGGGAACCACTTTTGGTTCTTTATGGGCTTTTGGTGTTCCAGCAGCAGGAAGGATAACCTGTACCCACGATGCAGGTGCCGTACCTATTACTATTACTTCACAGGATTCAAGTGGACAAACTATTCATACCAAACAAATATATGCAGATTGATGATCAGGCAGTTAACTGGGATAAATTTATTCATTCTTTTTTTCACATCTTTTCTTTCTTAGCTAACATCTATAAATCTCAGGCCTTCTATCTTTGAATATATCATTAAATGGATTTAATTCTTTGTTCTTTGCCGTCTCCGGTTCGATTTCCGCACTCATTAACATCTCCTCATCCTCTGATGCTTTAATAAGGATATGCGCTTTAGGTGAGACTATCTGGCTCTGACCTATGAATTTCAAAGACTGCGCCTCTTTTCTTTTTTCTGTTCCGATCCTGTTTGCGGTTACAGCATATACCCTGTTTTCAAGACACCTGACAGGCATAGCATCCGGGCAATATGGCAGAACAAGATTTGAAGGGTGTGCAATAACTTCCGCCCCTAAAAGTGCAAGCGTTCTCATGGACTCAGGGAAGAACCAATCGAAACAAATCATGATGCCGATATTTCCAATTTTTGTATCCCAGACCCTGAATCCCGTATCGCCGGGCTTGAAGTAAAGCTTTTCTTCAAAAAAAAGATGAGTCTTTCTGTAAATACCTATCAATCCATCCGGACCTGAGAAGACTGCTGAGTTGTAGAAATTATCCCCATCCCTTTCAGGAAGGCCCGCTACAATGTAAAGGTTATTTTCGTGTGATAAATCTGATAGAAATTCAGTGGTATATCCCTTTTCTACGGGTTCAGAAAGCTCTGCTACTTCTTCAATAGAGATAAACTGGTAGCCTGTTGAAAAAAACTCCGGTAGGACAAGAAGTTCTAAATCCGTATCTCTTACTGCAGATGAAACCTTTTTCAGATTTTCATCTTTTTTTCCAAAAATGGGACCAAACTGATAAAAACCTGCCTTCATAATGATAAGATACTATTCATAAGTAGATAAAAACAAGTTTTAATAATATTTTCTTCTCCCCATCTGTTAAATATAGCAGTAAATGACTCAAGTCTGAAGAAAATTCGGGCTGAGATTATTCTGCAAACTGCAAACCTTACTATTAAATTCATTTAAACCTTTCATAATTGTCATTTTCTCCTTGTTTCGACCGATTTAGAGATTGCCCAAATTCTCAACCAAATTAAGACCATTTCATATAAAATATATAGTTATGGAAAATTCTAATGGAACCCTACTAAAAAAACAAAAAAACAGAAGAATTTTATATCTTTTAACAGTTCTGGTATTTCTCTTCTTACTGACATTAATATCAAGGAGTTCTTATATATCCAATACCTTAAAAGAAATAATAATACCTGAGTTAGAGGCTGCATCCGGTCAGAAAGTTACAATACAAAAGATCAATATCAATATATTCCCTCTGTTTATTGAGGCAAAAGACCTGAAATTATCTGATGAACGCGACAACAGTATATTAGTCTCAGACAGGGTTAAAGGATACATTAATCTTTCAGGCATCTTAACACGGAACATCTCTATCCAAAGGCTTGTAATAAAAGGGGCGATTATTTCTTCAAACAGGGGTCAAGTCGAAGAAGTAATAGAAAGTATCAAAACATATCTTGAAAAGGAAAGGGATACCGCATTTAAGGTCAAGATAAAGGTAATCGAGCTTGTCAATGGTGCTGTTTATTTCAGGGATAATGATCCAAAGGATACTGTTGATATTAACGGGATTACAGGTGAAATAATTTTAAAAAAATATCCCTGGCTAAGAATGTCTATAAAAAAATTACACATAAAAAAAAGGGGACTGCCTGAGCTTACAGGGAACATTGACGCTTCCCTTGTTTTTAAAAAAGATACAATTGAGATAAAGAGTCTCGAGGTAGGTTCGTATGGCTCTAAGTTCAAAGGTAAAGGTTTTTACTCAGGAGATCAAGGAACTGTAAAAGCCGATATATCACTGGCTGTTGATTCTATGAAACGCATTTTCAATTTATCGCACAGGGGTGAGGGAAAGATTTTTGTTAAGGGTGAAATAAAAATTGCAGTGAAAAGGGATTCAGCATTTGATGCACAGCGATTGAGAGATACATTTATCGATTTAAAAGTTCACGGGGATTTTTATCTTCAGACATTAATGGAACTGCTGAAAGTAGAAAATCAGTTAGAGGGGCTTGTTGATTTCAATGGCAATATAAAAGGATCCCTCTCCGATATTTCAGGTAAGGCAGCGGCAAGACTCAGAAATGGCAACCTTTTCAGTATTGATGTAGATTCACTCAGTTGCGATGTTATTTACAAAGATGGCGTAATGGAATTCGAAAACGGTAATGCATCTTTATATAACGGCAAGGCTCAAGCTGCTGCATCTTTAAATCTACCTGGGGCTGAATTCTTTTCTCTGAACATAAAATTCAATTCAATAGACAGCAGTGCTGCTCTAAAACTAATAAGATGGGAACCTGAAATACCATTTGGTAAAGTAGACGGGGAGTTAACAACATCAGGCAGTGAATTTAAGCCAGATGGCTGGTTTGTTTATAAAACGGTCCTCAACGAGCAGATAGCAAAGGATAAAGGGGATAAACCCTCACCCTACAACGTCATGGACCGAATAAAGGATATAAAAGGTAACTACTCAGAACAAAAAAACATCCTATCGCTAACAAAAATGCGTGTAAGCACATCTGCGTCATATCTTGACTTTGATGGTACAGTTGACATCTCCCAACAAACTCTAAAACTTGATACCAGGCTTACTACAAACGACGTCTCTGACTTGACCCTGCCTTATTACAAAGGAGTTAAAGGAAGTGGAAACTTTTCTGGAGAAATAACTGGTTCTTTTAATAATCCAAGAATATCCGGGGAATCCAAGATGTCGAATATCTCCATAGAAGGATACGTAATAAACGATATTACATCTTCCTTTTCATACGATAAATTTTTACTTGATATTCATGAAGCCGTTCTCAAGTCAGATGGGGAAAAGCATTTTATGAAAGGTAATATATCTTTTCCAGAAGCAAAGGAACTCTTTGATCTTTCAATGCCGGTATACAACCTGAAGGCCTCTTTCGACAATGCAGATTTCGAAAGGGTAACACAGATATTTTATAAAGATTTCCTTGCTAAAGGCAGACTTGATGCAGATATGAATATAACGGGGAAGGATAAAGAGTTCAGAATTGCTGGAAACGCTTATACTGGGAGCGCCTCCGTATATAAGATTCCTTTCGATTCTGCATCTACAGACTTTTCATATACAAATAAGGAGCTTTCTTTAAAAAATATTGAAATCAAAAATGGCAATTCCGTCCTGACTGCGGAAGGAAAGCTACTACCTGATAATAGTTTTTCCTATAGAGCTTCCTCCAAAAAGCTTTTTTTAAGAGATTTCAGTATCGCTCATATACCCGAAGATACTGCTTTAAGCCTGCAATCGGAAGGGTCTGGCACTTTTGATAACCCAACCATCGCGATGAATGCAGAGGTCACAGGTGGTACATTTAAAGACAGACCCATTGGAAGCGGAAAAATAGATTTTTCGATTAAGAACAGAAATATCACATTTAATGCAGCTCTGTTCAATGAGAAAATGATACTGAGTGGGAAAGGACATCTAGACGAAAAACTGCCATGGACTGCTGAACTCAATATTCTGCCGGGCAGATATGATTTTATTGTCAGTTCATTTCTGAAGGATGTACCTGAAGACCTCCAGCTTAATCTCGAAGGCCGTGTTAATCTGAGCGGTGATATAAAAAACATCACAGCCTCTGCAACTATTAAACACATCGTACTTTCGCTATTTGAACAAACACTTTCTAATGATTCCGACATAAATTTTATGATTAATAACAGGAACCTTTCTTTTAGCACATTCAAAATCAAGAGTGGCACAACTTCATTCAGGGCGAAGGGTACAGTAGAAATCGGCAAGGAATACAATATCCTCCTGGATGGGAGCTCTTCTCTATCACATTTGAAGGGCTTATCAAAAAAAATAGGATACCTTAAAGGAGATGCTGATTTTGTATTTTCAGTCTCCGGCAAATGGGAAAAACCCACTATAAATGGAGGGATGAATATATCAAACGCCTCTTTTGGACTTAAAGATTATCCTGCCTATATCAGTTCAATAAACGGCTATTTATATATAGACGAGGACAGGATAGTCTTGCAGAAGCTCTCAGGAGAAATCGGTGGAGGCACTATAAACATGTCAGGGTCACTATATCTCAAGGCATTCCGTATAAAAAGATTTTACCTAGAGGCAGGCCTCAATAACATAACAGCTATTATTTCAAAAGACTTCAGCATAAATTTTGATGGTAACCTCTTATATAAAGGGACGCCAGAAGCTCAGCGAGTTACAGGTGACATAGAGATAAACAGGGCAAACTATAAAGAGATGGTTGAGTGGAGGAGTTGGCTTATTGCCGCAAAAGAGATAGAGAGACCCAAGGCTGAGTCATCAATATTTGAAAAAGCAGAGCTTAATATAAAGATTTCCGGCAGCAAAAATATTTCTATCGACAATAATATCGCGCGGGCTCCTTTAAATGTTGATATGCTATTAAAAGGTTCAATATCAAAGCCGGTACTTTTTGGTAGGCTCGAATCTACAGAGGGGTATATCTATTTCAGAAATAACGAATTCAGGATAATCTTTGCCAGTACCGACTTTGCTGACCCAAACAGGATTAAGCCGGTTATAAATCTTACAGCCGAGACCGAAGTAAAGGGATATCATATAAGATTAAATCTTGAAGGGGAGATAGAGCATTTCAATCTTTCCATGTCCTCTGACCCACATCTTGAAGAAACTGACATACTTGCCCTTCTTACAGTAGGTCAGTTAGGGAAACAACTTAAAGGTCTTGAGGGAGGTATTGGTGCAGGAACTGCAACATCGTTTATTACAGGGAAGGCACAGGATGTTATAGAAGAAAGGCTTAGGTCTATAATAGGGGTGGACCGGTTTCAGGTTGAACCATATGTTTCAAAAGACACCGGCACGGTAGGAGCAAGGTTATCCGTTTCAAAACGATTAATCGGTGACAAGTTATTTGTAACATATGGAACTCTATTGGACTCTACAGAAGAACAGATACTAAAGCTTGAATATTTCCTTGACAAAAACATTTCCCTTATAGGAATCAGGGATGAAATAGGAAGTCTTGGAGGCGACATAAAATTCAGGTTCGAATTCAAATAATGAAGAAAACTGCAATAAAAAATAAAAATATTTTCTCTTTCAGTTTTTACTTCTTATTTTTAATCTTTTATTTACTGATTTTGTTTACTTCTAATGCAGCCTGTTCAGTTGTTGATGAAACAGAAATCAAAGGGCTTCATTCTATAAGTGAAGAAGAACTCCTCTATCTTCTTGATATTGGTCATGGGAAACCGATAGATGCAGAAACTGTAAAATCGGGCATCAAAAGGGCTTTTCTAAAAGGACTGTTTGAAGATATTTCTGTTGAGATAACCGATGGAGAAAAAACCAGAGCTATTATTAACGTTAAGGAAAGGGATCTTATAAATAATATTTATATAGAAGGTGAATACGAAATTTCCAGAAAGATCATAAAAGACATCTTTCCATTAAAAGAGGACAATGTCATGATGTGCAACATGCTCGAAAAAGCACTTGTTGATTTGAAGCACGAGTTAGCAAAACGAGGGTTTCCCGATGCTGCTGTTAATGCAGAAATCGAGCTCCTGGAGGAACCATACAGGATAAATATAGTCCTACAGGTCAATACAGGCAAGCCGGAAATAATAAAAAAGATAAATATTCACGGTGCAGGTGATGAGGTTAAGTCTGCAATGGAATTATCTGAAGGGGACATTTACGATCAGTTAAAACTGAAAGAAGACCTTGACAGGATAAAATCACAATACAAAAAAAATGAACATTTCAAGCCAGTGACAGGACCATATACATTTACCGGTGGAATCCTTGATATCCATGTTAACCCAGGCAGACGCCTGCAAATCTCTATAGTAGACAACCATGCTTTATCTACAAGAACCCTTTTAAAAGAGATGCCCTTTCCCCAATCCGAAGCCTTCAGCGATGACGTTGTTGAAGAAGCAGTTTACAGGATGTTATCCCTGTATCACAAAAAAGGATATCCATTTGCACAGATTGCTCCTGTAATTACATCAAAAGACGACATCCTAGAAGTAAACTTCTTTATATACGAAGGATCAGAGGTTGAGATAAATAAAATCTCTATAAGCGGCAGCAGTTTCCCGGATGAAAATCTTAAAGAGATTATGTCCCTCAAAGAAGGAAAAATTTATAACCCGGATGTTATCGATACCGACAAAGAAATACTTAAAGATTTTTACATCGCTCTAGGTTATCGCTCAGCAGAAATTGAAGAATTTCAGACAAAATACGATGAAAGCACCAAAGAAATGGATATTTCAATCAGGATAAATGAAGGATTAAAAACAGAAATTGAGAGTGTTAATATTACAGGATCGAATCTTGTCCCAGAAAAAGATATAAGAACTGTAATTAATATAAAATCCGGTGATGTATACAATGAAGTTGACATCTCTGATGCAAGATTCAGAGTTATCGATTTATACAATACATATGGTTTTACTAAAGCACTCGTGTCAATAAAGAGAGATTTTATTGGGCAGAAAGCATCTATTACATTTCAGATAGATGAAGGCACAAAAACACTATTTGGCAAAACAATAATTACCGGCAATTTCGATACAAAATATAAAGTAATAGAAAGAGAGTTGCAGCAAAAAGAAGGTATGCCTTTTGATTACCGTATCATCAATAAAGAAAGGGAGAGGCTTTACAAGTTAGGCTTGTTCACGTCTGTATATATGGAAGCACTTGATAAGTATGACCAGAAAAAAGATGTCCTTATTAAATTGCACGAGGCAAAAGCAGGTTCGATAGAGCTGAGTTTTGGTTATGCCGAATACGAGAAGTACAGGATAATTCTCGATTTGAGCTACAGGAATCTCTGGGGCATGAACAGGCAGTCCACATTAAGGCTTGAATTCAGTTCTCTTGAGAAACGTTATACTTTGCAGTATTTCGAACCATGGTTCATGGGAAATCCATTGCAATTCAGAGTATTCCTGCTCGGCGAAGATAGAAGAGAAATAAATATAGACACGAGAGAGACACGATACAGATTGACGCGCCATAATGCTACTGCCGGGGTTGAAAAGAAAATCGGTAAATCCCTAAAAGCAGAACTATATTATGACTTCTCCCTTGTGAATACCTATAATGTACAACCTGATGTCATACTCAGCAGGGAAGACACCGGCACACTTGTCATAAGCGGGTTAAGACCTGGAATTGTTTACGACACAAGGGATAATCTGTTTTATCCAGAGAGAGGAGTCCTCGCGGGGATATCAACTAAATTTACTTCACCAATCTTCTTATCAGAATCAAATTTTATAAAAGCCGAGTTCTTTGGTAATGTCTACAAAAAAATTACGAAAGGTGTGGTTTTTGCTTTATCCTTAAGAGGAGGGATAGCCCAGGGGTACCTTAAGACAAACGAACTCCCGATTGTCGAGAGATTCTTTTTAGGGGGCAGAACAACAGTTAGAGGTTATGAGCAGGATACTCTTGGACCAAAGGGATCTGATGGAAACCCAACCGGCGGGAATGTCTTTCTTATGGAAAATCTTGAAATAAGGACTTCTTTAAGCAAAAGCATAGGGATCGTTGCTTTCCTCGATGGAGGCAATGTATGGGTAAAGATTAACGATTTCAATCCAGGAGATTTCAAATTTACCACAGGTCTTGGTTTCAGGTACAACACACCGGTTGGCCCTCTGAGAGTTGATTATGGGCATAAACTTAATAAAGAAAAAGGTGAAAGCAGTGGTGAACTGCATTTCAGCATAGGCCATGCATTCTAAAACTAAAAGTTCAAGGTTCGAAGTTCAAAGTCCAAAGTTTAAAAGTCCGTATGTTTTCCGTATTTTCTGTTTCATCTTTTGTCTCTCTTCACTTATTTGCAACTTCTTACTTATTACTTCTTACTTATCAGTTGTAAACGCTGAAGTAAGGGATCGTGTTGTCGCATTTGTAGATAATACCGCAATAACCCTGAGCGATTTAGAGGATACTTATAACGACACACTCAGGGTTTCCCCAGACACTACGAAAGAAGAGGTCTTGATCACAATGATTAACAGAATACTTCTTCTCGGGGAAGCTAATAAGCTCAAGTTAGAGGCCCCCTCTAAGGATGACTTGCTCAGGGAATATATTGAACTTAGAATAAAGACTTTCATAAGGATAAAAGAGGAAGAATTGATTGACTTCTATAGAAACCATCTCGGTGAATTTCAGGGAAAAGAATTTGATGACGTAAGAGATGAGATCGAAAATTACTTAACCGAAAAAGAACTGAACCAACGTTTAAAGTCTCATATTAAAGAACTTCGTGAAAATAGTTGCATCAAGATACAATAGAAATAGAGACTGGAATATCTGGAATATTATGAAAAGCTATCGCAAAGAGGTTTGGTTTAATGTGCCGACGCGCCGTGCATTTATAAATATTACTCCAAAGGTCGAAGAATGTCTGATAGAAAGCGGTATTAAGGAAGGACTTATACTCGTAAACGCGATGCATATAACCGCATCTGTCTTTATAAACGATGACGAACCAGGACTTCACCATGACTATGATGTCTGGCTTGAAAAACTCGCCCCTCATCAACCAGTTTCCCAGTATCACCATAATGCAGGAGAGGATAATGCCGATGCACATATGAAGCGCCAGATTATGGGAAGAGAGGTAATGGTGGCTGTTACCAATGGTAAATTAGACTTCGGCACATGGGAGCAGATTTTCTATGGTGAATTCGATGGTAAAAGGGAAAAAAGGGTGCTGATCAAGATCATCGGGGAATAAGATATATAAACAATCTTTTCTTTTAAGTCCTATTTTACAACCTTGCTCAATAATGCAAAATTTCAAATGGGAACAAATAAGAACAATGTATTTGATAACATAAAGATTATAATATTTGATATAATAGAAAAAAGAAAGTGGAAGAAAACAAAAAGTCGAACAGGGAAGCTGATAAATAGAGTCTATTATTTTGCTATACTCCCCTTTTAGCGGTATCCCTAATCAATAAACAGATATTCTTTCATAGTTATAGGAAGTACTTTTCTACCATTTATATAAGCTGGTGCACATAAAAGAGTCAAGTTACAGGAGTCAAAGAGAAATGAAAGCATATCGTATTGGTAAATCTATCATCCTTCCTGATGTCCGTTATGTAAATCATGGTGGGTGTAACAGTATGATGTTCCATTCTGAAATTATAAGATTCAATGGATATTATCAGACTCTGGGATGTGATAGGATGGATGTCTCTGGTTTTTGTTTGGGACACAAGATAAGCAGGGAAGACTTTTTGGAAAGATACTGTGGTGGGATAGAGCCAGAGATAAATAATGATAAAAGCTCTGATATTTAAAATTCAAGGAGGTTGAAATACAATGCAAAAGATCTATGTTGGAAATATTCCGTTTAATGCAACGGAACAAGAGATCAAAGATCTCTTCTCAGAATATGGAGAGGTAAAAACAGTAAAAATGATAACTGATAAGTTTACAGGACAGTTCAGAGGGTTCTGCTTTATCGAGATGGAAGCCGAAGATGCTGCCCAGAAAGCGATTTCAGGACTAAATGGCAAACAGTTTATGGAAAAAACACTCAATGTATCTGAGGCAAGGCCTCAGCAACCGAGAGCTGGATTTCAGGATAATAGAAGGGGCGGTTATTCTAGTGGATATGGTGGGGGCAAGAGTTCAAAGAAGGGCTGGAGATAAGCTGTGGAGATTAGAGTCAACGGGAATGATGTTGAAAGGGCACTAAAAATACTTAAGCGCGAACTTCAGAAAGAAAGCCTTTTTAAAGAGATTAAACAGAGAAGTTATTACGAAAAGCCTTCTGTTAAGGAGAAGCGGAAACAAAGAGAGGCAAGAAAGAAAAGAATGAAGGCTTTCAGATTTAAGAAGCGCACTTAAACATTTCTATAAGACTGCAGATTTTTAGACCCTCCTCACTTTTACAGCTGATCAATATTTTTTGTAATTTAGAAGTCAGGATACTTGTAGATTCTGGAAAACAGCACAAAAATCTACCTGAAATTGTTAAGTTTTTCTTAAGGTGTGATTTTCGCTTGTCTAACGATAAAAACATTAACCACAGGAATCAAAAAAACAGACTTATCATTTTTTACAGCTGAAAAATATGACAAATCAGGCATTCCCGCAGTTGGATATACCATTCATATCAAAGGATATTCAACAGACTTTACACAGAAGATAGAATCTATTCAGATTGAACACAAGAATGCGGGAATAGCAAAAGAAAGGGATAATATTGGGATAAAGGTAAAGGACCCGGTAAGAGAACATGATATAATATACAGAGTAACAGTAGAGTGATTTTTTGAGGACTGTACAATAATCATGTGGAATTAACAATTTGCCAAAGGGGGAAAAATATGCAAGTTGAAGTAGAAATAGTTGAAGGTGGCCGATTAATAGAGAAAAAAAGGATGAAGCTAAAGATGGTAAAAGAATTCAGTGACGGTATCATCATGTATGAAAATGAAGATGGCAGAGCGGTTATATACTCAAAAAAGGATAATAAGTATACTCTTGTTTCTATCGACATGGCTTAGATGGGATTATAGTAATATGATTTCAGGTGACAATAGTAAATCAGGTGGTTGTTTTACCTGCCATACCCAGAAGAATCAGGTTCATTAATTTTAATATCTCTAACTGAGGGCAGCATTTCTAAAAAAAATCCAACCATCTTTAAGATTTAAGATTAAATATTAATATAATGTGCAACAATTAAAAGCAGAATCTCTCTCCATCCTTTAACAAAACAAACCCATAAAATACATTAATATTCTTAAGTTAATATCTATCCCATTTTCTCGATTACAGCTGCTGCCAGAAGAGGAAACATTATCTCATGGTGTCCGGTAAGGGCATATGCAGAGCCTTTTCTTACGGTAGGTCTTCTGAGAACATTCTCCATCGGCCTGTAATGCTGGAAAAAGTCCATGTTTACAGTGGTTATGTCTTCAACTTTTTTCCCAATATTCCTGGCTATTGTCAA
>MHEF01000086.1:0-13258 GCA_001805125.1 Nitrospirae bacterium RBG_13_39_12 | reverse complement strand
ATAACAGCAGAGCCGAGATTGATGTACACCCCTCCTTCAAGGTCTGAGACTACTGAAGAAAAAAGTCTAAAGTCCCTTAAACTTCCTTCTCCAACAGCCGAGCCATCAGCATCAGGATGCATATGAATAATATCAGTTCCAACAGCGATATGAACGGTTGAAGGAACAGCGATATCGAATGCAGATGCAAAAATACTTTTATTCTTGAACCTGAACCTGCTCTTGTAAATCATCTCACCAATCGACCTTCCTATCCCGTATCCTTTCCTTACTCCCTCATTTATGGCCTTATTAACATACCTCCCAGTCTCTTGGGCCATACCAAAAGTCCCCCTGCATAATTCTTTTTCAACATCCTCTGAGGTTTTTCCCATAAAAGAAAGCTCGAAGTCATGTATAATGCAAGCGCCATTTGTAGCCAGAGCAGTTATAACCTTTTTCTGCATGAGGTCAATAATCACAGGAGAAAGCCCTACTTTTATAGGGTGTGCTCCCATCCCGAGGATTACAGGCCTTTTGTTCTTCTTTGCCCACACGATTTTCTCGACAACAGCTCTGAAATCCCTTGCAGCAAGTATGCCAGGGAGCTTATCTAAAAAAGTCTCTAGTTTATCACCCCTTACATGGGGTACAGCAAAAGAAGACATAGAAACCTTACTTTTTCTCTTATTTATGGGATAGGTCTTTACTGATTTTAGTGAGATAAGTCTATATTTTTTCACGTAGTAAATCTTACCACAAAATAACTATCGAATCATCTAATTTTCTGGAATTGTTTCAATAAAACAGTAAATGACTTATAAATCAGTTCGGTTATGTTGATTTTATAGCCTGTTTTATGGTATTAAATACAAACTAATTCAGGAGGGATTGAATTGCCACCTAAAGCACGACCAAAGAAAAATCTATCAGCCATGAAAAGGGCTCGACAGGCTGTAAAACGGAACCTTCGTAACAGAACCGTACGCAGTACTGTTAAAACTATCATAAAGAAGGTTGAAACAGCGATAGCTTCTGGTAACAGAGAAGATGCAGGCAAGGCACTTACCGAGGCAGTAAAAGCACTTAATAAGGCTGTCTCAAAAGGGGTTATACACAGAAATACTGCTTCAAGAAATATTTCACGGCTTACTAAGAAGGTAAATGCCCTTCCTGCAGCCGGAGCAGCTTAACCAAAAGATACTCCATAGGATAGGCTCTGCCGGAGCTTTTTATATCTATATCAGCACTGTTCAGGGCTTCGAATAATCTGAGAAAATATTCGTTATTTGTAGGGTTTACCCCTGGAGTCATGTTACGACTGTATTGCCAATTCAGGGCTCCAATGAGACTGTAATCATCTGCTGTCTCACTTAATGTCTTGTATATTTTGAATATTTTTTCTGCATTTTTCTCTGTCAGTGCTTCCACAAGGTCAAATATACTGTAAGTCCTTCCACCTGCAATAATCTCAGAGATGTCATCTATTTCTATCCTTTTCTTTCCAAGTAAAGAAATTTTCTCAATCTCCGAAGAAAGAAGGCCCATATCAGGGCCTATGAGACCTATTAAATAATCGGCTGCAGCATCAGATATTTCTAAACCCTTCAATCCAACCTTCTGCTTTATCCAGTATGTAATTTCTGTCTCCCTAATGTCGAGAGATACAGATTTCACCCTTCTTAACCTGTCTCTCATGTCTTTCTTCAATATTCCTTCATGAAGCATTATAAAAGTTGAACCGGATGCCGGTTTCGAGATATAAGTGTCCAGAATTTTCTGGTCCTTTTTGGAAAGTTTACTGAGGTTTCCTGATATAACTGTAATCCTTCGACTTCCAAAGAAAGAGACCGTATTTACCACATCCAATATCATTTCAAATGACATGCTATCTTCTTTTAATAAAGAAAGATCGAATATGTGCAGATTAAAATCTCTTTCTTCTTCAGGCACAAGTCTTTTTATTTCCTCTAAAGCTTCTCTGTGTAAAAAGGGGTCGGATGCATACAGCAGATAAACCGGAGAAGGTAGTCCTTTTTCTACTTCATGAAGAAATGCCTTGAAACTCATTGGTAAATAACTAAAGAGACTATCTGCATAGCCATATCTTTTACAGCCCTTTCTGATGCAAGTTCCTTAGAAGAAAGTACATCTTCCAGCAAATCGGAACTTTGAAAAGAGACGATGAATGGAGACCCTATTTTCTCAAAGTCTTTAATATTCCCTGAAGAATCCACAATTCTGAAATCTCCTTCAATAATTACTTCGTATTCGGTTGCTACATCATATTTCTGTGAAAGAATCCTTAATTCAAATTTATAAATCCTGCCACTGAGTTTAAAGGCCGACTCAGGATAAACATTAATCCCCTGTTTTAAAAACTCCTCTGTTAATGCCCTATGAAGTTTGTCCTGGAGTTTTGGTTCAACAGTCAGATTTTCTATATTACCAATCTGTATCGAATCAAAAGGCAATGATGACTTTCCGTGGATTGTATAACCACAACCACAAAAAACAACGAGTAAGCAGTAAGCAGTAAGCAGTAACCCGGTTTTTATTTTCATTTATCCTTCAACAACTATATTAATCAATTTGCCTTTCACTACGATAATTTTTTTAATTGTCCTGGTACCTATATATTCTTTTACTTTTTGCTCTTCAATCGCCATTTTTTTTATCTCATCATCAGGGATCCCCGGTGATATCATAATCTTTGATCTTAGTTTACCATTAATTTGTATAACAAGCTCTATCTCCTCTTTCTTTATAGCTTCCTCGTCCCAGTCAGGCCATTTTTGTTCAAATATGCTTGGCTTATTCCCTATAACTTCCCACAGTTCTTCCGAGATATGGGGAGAAAAAGGTGAAAGGAGAAGCAGGATGTTTTCTATTGCAAACCTGAATACCGCCCGGTCTTCATCGGTTCCGGGTTCAAATGAAGTTATCTCGTTCATAAGTTCCATCAAAGCAGCTATCGCAGTATTAAAGTGGTATTCACGCTCGATGTCTGTAGTGACTTTTTTTATAGTCTGGTGAGTCTTACGGTATAGGCTCATGGCTGATGTTTGAAGGTTTGATATCTTATTTACTTCGAATTCCGAATTTCGTCGCATCAGGCGACTCGCCGGGGAGAGAATTTCAGACTCGTTTTTATATATAACCCACCATAATCTGTTCAAAAATCTGTTCGCTCCATCAACCCCTTTATCTGACCAGTCAAGGTCTTTCTCGGGAGGGGCAGCAAAGAGAGAAAACAACCTTGATGTATCTGCACCGTATTTTTCTATCAGATAGTTGGGGTCAACAACATTTCCCTTTGACTTTGACATCTTAGCACCATCTTTTATTACCATGCCCTGTGTAAGAAGGTTCCGGAAAGGTTCACTTACATTTATAAGTCCGAGGTCACGAATAACCCTTGTAAAAAACCTTGAATAAAGAAGATGAAGGACTGCATGCTCAACACCTCCTATATATTGATCTACAGGCATCCAGTAAAAGATATTCTTGTTATCAAATGGCTCTTCATCTCTTTTTGAGCAGTATCTTAAAAAATACCATGATGAATCCACAAAGGTATCCATGGTATCCGTCTCTCTTTTTCCATCGCCGCCACATTTTGGACATTTAACCTTGAGGAATTTTTCCGACTCAAGAAGTGGAGAGCCTCCTTTCCCCGTAACTCTTACATCTTCAGGAAGCAGTACGGGAAGGTCTTTTTCAGGGACAGGGACAATACCGCATTTAACACAGTAAATCACCGGAATCGGGGTGCCCCAGTATCTCTGCCGGGAAACCCCCCAATCCCTCAGCTTAAAATAAACAACTGCCTTCCCGAACCCATTCTCCTCTATAAAACGTACTATCATCTGTCTGGCGTTATCACTATCCATATTGCTAAACGGACCTGAATCTACAAGTATGCCTTCATCTTCATAAGCCTCTGTAAGCTCTGATATTTTTCTGTCTTCAGGTACAATAACAACCTTAACCGGCAGATTATATTTCTTTGCAAACTCAAAATCCCTTTGGTCATGTGCAGGTACAGACATAATCGCACCTGTTCCGTATTCCATAAGAACAAAGTTAGCAACATAAATAGGTATTTTTTCTACATTTAACGGATTTTTCGCATAATAACCTGTGAAAAGCCCTATCTTTTCGTCCTCCTTACCGTATTTAGCCTTTATGGCTTCAAGCTTATCAATATCTTTAACCAGTTTCTCAGATACTGGATGTTCAGGGGCAATACACATAAAAGTCACACCAAAAAGGGTATCAGGCCTTGTAGTAAATATTCTTAACTGTTCATCGGTTCCCTCAACTTGGAAATCAACTTCTACCCCTTCACCCTTGCCAATCCAGTTTTTCTGCATGAGTACCACTCTATCAGGCCATCCTGTCAATTCATCACAGCCTTGAAGCAATTCTTCTGCATATCTGGTTATCCTGAAAAACCATTGTTCGAGCTTCTTTTGAATAACTGTACTTTCACACCGCCAGCATTTTTCATCTATTACTTGCTCATTGGCAAGGACAGTAGTACAGGAAGGACACCAGTTTACATAAGAATATTTCCTGTAGGCGAGTCCCCTCTCGAGCATCTTCAGAAAAAACCACTGGTTCCATCTGTAATATTCAGGATCGCAGGTGGTTACCTCTCTCCCCCAGTCATAGCTGAGTCCCATACGGTCAATCTGTTTCTTCATGTGATCAATATTTTTATATGTCCACTCAGAAGGATGTACACCATGTTTTATTGCTGCATTCTCTGCGGGCATCCCGAAAGCATCCCACCCCATTGGATGAAGAACACTGTAACCGCACATCCTTTTATATCTTGCTATCACATCACCTATGGCATAGTTCCTTACATGTCCCATATGGATTTCGCCGGAAGGATACGGGAACATCTCGAGGCAGTAGAATTTCTTCAGGGATAAGTCTAAATCTGTTTTAAAAATTTCTCTTCTAGCCCAGTATTCCTGCCACTTTAACTCAACCTTCTGAGGATTGTATCTTTCTTCCAAAGCCTGCTTGCCTCCTGAAATTAAAAAACTCAGACTCTTATGAAAAGCCAAGAGATACCCGAGCCCTATTATAGCAAAAACAGCTACACCCTAAACATAGTTCAATTTATATTCAGCGTTTTAATGTTGAGGCTATAAAACGATTGTCATCCTGAACTTCTCTATTGTATAGAAAATATTTTTAATTGTTGATCGTAATCTAAAATTCTACAAACAGAGCAGATTGCATAACATACCCTTTAAAGATATAATTAATCTTAAATAATGGATTAGCTTATGGGAGTTTGCGGGGTTAAACCCTACAAACAGCTGGTGATTTATTAAACCACACTAGTTACTCCTTATGACTGGTTACAAAATGTAATAATTATGGGCAAAACAGCAGCTATAATTATAATAGGTGATGAAATACTCTCCGGTAAGGTGCAGGAGAGTAATTCTTTTTTTATAGCTAAAGAGCTAAGGTCGCACGGGATAAACTTATGCCGCATATCGATCATTCCAGATTCTACAGATGAAATAGCTGAAGACGTCAGAAAATATTCTGAAAAGTTTGATTATGTTTTTACCTCTGGAGGTATTGGTCCAACACATGATGACATTACTATAGAGAGCATATCAAAAGCATTTAATGTTAAACCTGTTATTAATAATACCTTGAAGGAACTGCTCGAAAAAAGACATCCTAACCTCTCACCTGAGCAGTTAAAAATGGCAGAAGTTCCTGAAGGGGCAGAACTTGTAAATGATGGTACGCTATCTTTCCCTTTGATTAAATTCAAGAATATTTTTATTTTCCCCGGGATACCAGAATTTCTGAGAAAAAAATTTTTTGCAATAGTAAAACTATTTAATGAACCTCTTATCCTACTGAAAAAGGTTTATTTAAATGAATATGAATCCAGTATTGCGCCAATTCTGAGTGATATACTGAAAAAATACAAGGATATAAAAATAGGCTCATATCCTGTAGTTAATAATAGTGAATATACAGTAATGGTCACAATAGAATCATTAGATGAAACCGCTCTAAATTCAGCTCTTGCAAATCTTTTAGAAAGATTGCCAAAAGAAAAGATTGTCAGAATAGAAGAATGATCAAGTTTAAAACATCAAGAAGTTAGATAAGAGTTGTACTTTCTGTATTTTTAAATACCAATTTCGATTTAACTGCGATTTACTTTAAAGATTAAATTGATAAGTGCCCCATTTCCTGCAATTCGAGCACCTGCCTGACCACTCAGAGGATATATTACCGCAATCCTTGCAGCTGTATGACAGACTGAAAGCGGGTTTATTAATATCAATTGCCTTTTTGAATTCATATACAGCCCTATCCATCTGATTCCTCTTCATATAAAGGTTTCCCATCAAGAGGTAAAAACCCGAATAAGCAGCAGTCCCTGTATCTACAGATGTCAATATCTCGAACGCATCATCTATCATCTCGAGTCTGTAATAAAGCTTTCCAAGTAGAAATTTTATAACATTGTCCTGTGATTTCTTCGACAGGCTGTTTTTATAAATCCTTATCAGTCTCGCGGGTTCACCAACATTTATAAGCAAGTCCTCAAGCCTGGAGAGTACGATCATAGATGATGTTTGCTCATAACTCTTTTCAAGAAGATTAATTGCCTCTTCAGCTTCCCCTTCTCTCAAAAGCACTTCCGCAAGTCCTAAAGTAGCAGGCACAAAATCTTTTTCTAACCTTAAAACTGTCTTGAATGCCTTTTTTGCCTTTTCAAGCTCTCCGTTCTCAAGACTGTGCCTGCCATACTCATACTTGTATCCAGCAAGGTTCTGTCTTTCAAGGTTCTTACCTTTTTCAGTATGTTCATACTTAAATATTGCTTTCTGAACAAAAATAAGTTCATCCCACCTGTCAAGTCTTTCAAGGATATCCCTTTTCTTATACATGGCTAAAAGGTTTTTATCATCTATCTCAAGTATTTCTTCAATATACCTTAGAGCATCCTGCCATCTGGCAGTCTTTTCCATAAGCCTTTCAAGAGCAAATAGTGCGTCAATGCTTTGTGGTTTAAGATTCCATGCCTTCTGATAATACTCACGTGCTTTCTGAAAATCTTCTTCAGAGACAGAAATATCGCCGAGTTGAAGCAATGCATTGATGTGTTCAGGTTCTTCTGACAGAACTTCATTGAGCAGTTTTTTTGCGTCTTGCTGATTATGACGGCCTCGCAAATAATTCAAAGCCTTTGAATACAATTCCTGAACTTTTGCTTCTTTTTTCTGTTTTTTCTGATACTGCCAGTTGTCCAGGTATTTCTTTGTGTCTCTTACCATAAAATAAAAAAGCATCGCAAAAGCACCGAATGCGACTGATAATAAAACAAGAGCAATTGTAGGGGCCTCATAAACTTCGCCGAATGGGATCTTTACGGTAGTAACTCCCTGATTATAGATAGCAAATACAGCGAGTGCTGAAAGGAATAAGACAATGACAAATATTGTAATTTTTCCCATTAATTATGATTATTATTCAATCTGGACTCTTTTGGCGTCTATCCAGAGTTTTTCAAGCTCATAATAAGTCCTCGTCTCTTTTTCAAATATATGGATTATTATATCTCCGTAATCCATGAGGACCCAGTGACTGTAAGTTAATCCTTCAATTCCGAGAGGCTTGATGCCTGCATCATCAAATTTATCTTTTATCAGCTCTGTTATTGCTTTTACCTGAGTAGTACTTTCTCCTGAACAGATAATAAAATAATCTGCTATAGTGGTAAGACCCTTCAAATCTAGGATAAGAACATCCTTTGCTTTCTTATCCAGGGCTGCAACTGCTGCTTTTAAAGCTTTATCTTTACTTTCTAAAGGTCTGCCCTCCCTTCACTTTTATTTTTTTAATATAGCTTATTAGAAATTATATAGGATTCGACTTCTGCTGGCAATAGGTATTTTATGCTTTTATCCTGTTTTATAAGCCACCTAATTTCTGTTGACGATATATCAATCGGGGTAAGTCTGAGAAAGGTAATATTTCTGTTGCTATTGAGTTTTATGCTATATGTTTCTATCTTAGCATTATCAAGTTCCTTCAGGATTCGAATATTAATTTTAATATAAGGTGATGCCTTTAAATCAATAAACTTGAAGTCAGGCCTCGATATTACAACAAAATCAGTAAGTGCTGTAAGTTTTTCAGGTTGCCGCCAGTTAATAATATCCAGGAAAGCGTCTATACCCAGAATAAAAGAAAACTCTACTTCGGGATCAGCTTTTTTTAGTTTACTAACTGTGTTTACTGTAAAAGACTTTCCGGGCGGGTTGCACTCTATATCTGACAGCTCAAAAAGACGGTTAGTAAAGATTGCAAGCCTTGTCATCTTATATCTGTGTATTGCATCAGCAATTTCTTCTTTTTTCAGTGGGGGACTACCAGACGGGATAAAAAGAATCTTATCGAAGTTGAGCTTTCCCCTTACCTCCTCGGCAGCCCTCAAATGTCCATAATGTATGGGGTTAAATGTCCCGCCGAATATGCCTATTTTCATCTAAAAATAGCCTTGCACTCAGCTGTCATTCTGGCTTGTCCAGAATCCTTCTTAACCCTTTTAATAAATTTATTACGAAGAAAGATTCCAGACAAGCTGGAATGACATTTAAACACATAGATTGTTAAACAAGAGATAATTTTCATTCCCCGTTAGCAAATGGATAAGTAAACTTATCTTGTACCCTGTATCTTGCATCTTTATTCTACTCCCTTAATTGCCCGTTCCCCAATACTATAAACTTCGTGCATGTCAGTTCCTCAAGCCCCATTGGTCCCCTAGCATGGATCTTGTCAGTAGATATCCCTATCTCCGCTCCAAGCCCGAACTGGAAACCGTCGTTTAGTCTTGTGGAGGCATTCACAAATACTGCTGACGAGTCAACCTCTTTCAGAAAACGCATGGCTGTATTGTAATCTTTTGTAACAATTGCATCAGAATGTGAAGAACTGTATTTTGCGATATGTGTCATTGCTTCATCTATATCCCTCACTATTTTTACATTCAATATGAGGTCAAGATACTCCCTGTAAAAATCCTCTTCCTTGACCTTCTCAAGCGACGGATCTATCTTTCTTGTTAGAGGACACCCTTTAACCCTTACATTTACTTCTTTAAGCTTCCTTATTATTCCGGGCAGAAAATACTTTGCGATCTTTTTGTCAACTAGCATTGTCTCCATTGCATTGCAGGTACCCGGCCTTTGCACCTTTGCATTATAGCAAATCTCTTCCGCCATTTTTAGATCGGCATTTTTGTCAACAAAAACATGACAGACTCCTTTATAGTGCTTAAGGACAGGTATTCTTGAATTTTCGGTAACAGCCCTTATCAGTTGTTCACCGCCTCTGGGTATTATCAAATCAACGATTCCCTCGAGCTTGAGCATCTCCATTACTGCCTTTCTGTCAGGTATGTCTATAAAGGTCACGGCTCCCTCATGGAGTCCCTGTTTTCTTACAACATCTCTTAAAACATTTACTATTGCCCTGTTAGAATTAATAGCCTCAGAGCCTCCCCTTAGCAATACAGCATTACCGGCCTTAAGACAAAGACCTGTTGCATCTGCTGTAACATTCGGTCTTGACTCATAGATAATTCCAATAACACCGATGGGTACTCGCATTTTTCCAACAGTCATTCCGTTTGGTCTCTGCCACATCTTAGTTACCTCACCAACAGGGTCAGGAAGAGCTGATATCTCAAAAAGTCCCTGCGACATTTCATCAATACGTTTTTCGTTTAAGGTAAGCCTGTCTATTAATGCCTTTGAAAGACCTTTTTTCTGGGCATATTTTATGTCTTTCCTGTTCTCGGTAATAAGCTCCTTTGCCCTTTTCTTCAATGCCTCAGCCATCTTCACAAGAGCACCATTTTTCTGTCTTGATGATGCTTTTGCAAAAACCCTTGCACCCTCTTTGGCATCCCTTGCCTTATTCACAACAAATGCTTCTATGTTCATAAATTACCTCCCTGACGGTAAACTTTGATAAATGTTATCTGGATATAAAATATTTTTGGTCCTAAATGAATAAATTCATACTTTGTAAGGGACTTGCTTAATTATGAAATATTTTTTGAGGTAGCCAATAACAGCTTTCCCAAGTCCCAATTATCAATATAAATATAACACAGATTGACTTACCACTGTCCTAATTTTAAAATGTCCTATGTCACATATTAAAATCCTTCCGCATGATTTAAGGAATAAGATTGCTGCGGGTGAGGTTATAGAAAGACCTGCCTCAGTTGTTAAGGAGCTGATAGAGAACTCAATCGATGCAAGAAGTACTGATATAGGTATAGAAGTTTTATACGGTGGCAAGCGTCTGATAAAAGTCTCAGATAATGGTATAGGCATGGATAAAGAAGACGCTGTTCTCTGCTTCGAAAGACATGCAACCAGCAAACTTATCAGTGAAAAAGACCTGTTCAATATAAAAACGCTGGGATTTAGAGGTGAGGCCCTTTCGTCTATTGCATCTGTTTCAAAAATCAGACTGATCACTGGCCTTAAAGGTTCACCTTCAGGTATATCCCTCGAAATGCTCGGAGGTGAGGTAAAAGATCTAAAGGATTCTCCCTCCAATGGAACGTCAGTTGAGGTAAGGGATTTATTCTTTAATACACCTGCGAGAAAGAAATTCCTTAAATCAAACAACACAGAGCTTTTTCATATTATAGATACAGTTACAAAAGAAGCCCTTTCCCACTGGGATATAGGCTTCAGGATTACATCTGATAAGCAGGAAATCCTAAACCTGCCTTTATCAGTGGAACAAAAAGAACGTATAACGCAGGTATATGGAGAAGAGTTTGCTGATAAACTTATTGAGATTTATTCTGAAACAGAAGGGATCAAATTGAAATCATACGTATCAAAAAGCGAAAACTTCAGAAACAGAAAATCCCACCAGTTTATATTTATAAATAAAAGACCGATTAAGGACCTTTCAATTTCCCATGCAGTATATAGAGCTTACGAAGGTATTCTACCTAATGATAAGCACCCTGTCTTCCTTCTCTTTCTGGAGATTAACCCCTGGAAGGTAGACTTTAATGTTCATCCTACAAAACGGGAAGTTAGATTTGAGGATAAAGAATCCATTTATCGTTTTGTGAATATATCCATCAGCAAAGCTGTAAGAGATGAGCGGACTGAATATATAAAGCAATTCACGGAAATTCCCGCAACTGATACTTTTACTCCTGTAGTTAATGCCTATGATATGTCTCATTTTGAACGAGTTGAATCTTCCGGGTCTGTAATATCAGAAGCCCTTGAACTTGCATACAAACCCTATCTGCCTTTTATCTACTTAGGAGAAACTTTCATTGCTGTTTCAGGCAAGGGAGGCCTTACACTAATAGATCATCACGCAGCGCATGAGAGAATCCTATATGAGAAATTTTTAAAGGGGATTAACCTTAACTCTCATCAGCTCTTATTCCCCAGGCAGGTAAAGCTGTCGCATAAAGAATACAGGGTTATTCTTGAAAACACCCTTATGCTCATGGATTTCGGTATAGAGATAGACGACTTCGGACACGAAACTGTAGTCGTACGTTCACTTCCCGACGTTTTAAAAGATACTGATATCAGTGGTATCCTTTCAGATGTCGCGTCGTGTATTGTTGAAAAGATAGCTCCGGATAAATCCCTTAAAGAGACTATCGCAGCAAAGATTGCATGCAACAGCTCAGTACGGGGAAAAGTTATCCTTAACCAGGAAAAGATTTCAAGCTTAATACATGAACTTGAAAAAACAGACCATCCCGACCAGTGTCCGCATGGCAGACCAACAAGAATATTTCTTTCTCTGGATGACTTAAAGAAGATGTTTAAGAGGAAATAATCTTATCTAAATATTTTTGAGTATAAATCGGAAACCTTTTTGAAAGTTCCTTAACTGTAGCCATTGAGAGCTTTTTCGTATCGAGCTCGTCTAAATCTAATACCGCCATTCCTCTCGATGCAAGATACACAAGGTCAAGAAATGCCTTTTCAGGCTTTGAAATATAAATTCCACCTTGTATATCATAGCCCCAGAAAAGCTCTTTTTTTATCTGCCTAAACTCTACATCCCTTCCTTCAACAGTAAGTCTTTTGGTTTTTCTTGTTGTGGCAAAGGTTAATGTATAAGGTATGAGGTTAAAAACGCCATACCGCGAAAGTGCGGATTCAAATGAGAGATAGTTTGGCATATAAAGGGATGCAGCGATATTCTCTGTGGATGGTTTTGCTGTAAAAAGACGATAAATGCCTTTGCCTATCCTTTCCAATATTCCTTTATCAACCAATCGTTTGATTGTCACATATAGGCTATCTTTGGACAGACCAGTTATCTTTTCAAGATCTGCAATGGAATAAAATGGCTTGTTAAATCGCTCCAGGGACTTTATGAGTTCTATTGTCTTCATACCTTCAGTTTATCTGTTACAGGCCAGAAATCCTTTGGAAGGTATTTTCTTAATTCACGTACCAGTTCTTTTTTAGAGGTCGAAATTGTCCCGGGATTATATGGTCTTTTAAGTTTCTGACATATATACCACAAATCAAAAATATCTTTTGGTTTTGCCCTCTCTTTTATACATGCAAGCTTGTCCTTATATAGTTGTTCAAGGGTACCTACGCTACCAAGACATTGCGCGGTAGAAAGGGGGGATGATATAATTACCAGATCAAATTTATAATTTTTTTCACGCCTTTTAGATATCTCAATCTTTATCCTGAAAGGCGAAGGAAGATAGTCCTGAGTAATTTTAATCTCTCCCAGATATGTGTAATATTTTTCCTCTAAATCTGTTAATGCAAGCTCTGAATACGGAGAAATGATTTTTTTAACAATGAGTTTGAATTTACCCTTTAACTTATCCTCGATAAGAGAGAAATCAAGGTCTTCAGAGAACCTCGGAGAACCATAGACAAGCCTTAATGCTGTACCACCCTTGAATATGAGAAACTTTCCCTCAGGGGAGTCAAAAAGTCCCTTCAGTATCATAGTCTCCCAGAACTCCCTGACCACTTGAGTTATATCAATCTTTAAAGTTTTGGCCTGATTCTCAGCTATATCTCGTTCCATATTTATTAACAGTTTTGTTAAGTTATAAGGAACTATATAATATCCATAATGTTTTGTCAAATTTCGAATCATCCCTGTTGACATCAAACACGCATTTTGATAGTTTATTAATAGTATAGCGTATTTTTTGTCATTCCCGAAGTTCGTA
>MHEF01000085.1:2058-7350 GCA_001805125.1 Nitrospirae bacterium RBG_13_39_12 | reverse complement strand
AGCAGCCTGTGGTTCTGCCTTTGGCACAGGGATTGCCGGTATGGGCGCCATTGGAGCGTGGAAAAAGAACTTTATCCAGAATAAACCGCCTTCGTTCTTATTGGTAGCCATGACGGCTGCCCCTCTTACCCAGACAATTTACGGCTTCATCCTCATGCAGAATATGGTGGGGGCGATCGCAATTAAAGGGCAATATCTTTGGGGCGTGGGAGCTTTTGCCGGAATCGCAATGGGACTCTCTGCATTCTGGCAGGGAAAATGCGCTGCCTGCGCTTGCGATTCGATGGGAGAGACCGGTAAGGGGTTCGGAAACTATATTACCGTCCTGGGCATGACCGAAACTGTGGCGCTTCTGGTGATGGTTTTTACTATCGTTGTCTTAAAGAAGCTCGCTGGAGCATAAAAAAGTCCGGGCTGATTGGTGAAAACTATTGACATCAGACGTCAATTTCTTTAGGATTATTTAGAGTTTGTGTATAAAATAACGTTTGTTCACTGTCATTCCCGCTTGTCGGGTCGCCTCAGCGACTCGCCGAGGAGAGAATCCTTCCGAATAGTTCGGAATTGCAAGAAAGATTCTGGACTGATCCTTGACAAGCAAGGACAAGAGCCAGAATGACAGAAAATTGGAACTGCGGCAGAGACCGCAGGGTGTAATATTTATCAAGAAAATATAATATTTAATAAAAGAGTATTTTCCTTATCGATTTCTATTTGCGGCTCATATCCTAATTGTGTATCCTGAACCCATCTTGTAATTACGTCACTCCGTCATAGGAGTACTATAAGCGCCTCGACTGAGGCCCTATATTAAATTAGGATTGAAATGGAACATATTTCAGAGACAAATATGGTAACACTGTCAGAAACTAAGAAATTTTTACAGGCTATTCTTGACGGTATCAAAGACCAGATCTTGGTTGTTGACAGGGATTACAGGATAAGGGAAGTAAATGAATTGCTGATAAAAAGGGTGGGTAAACCCAAGCATAAGCTTATTGGTGAATATTGTTATCAGCTTCTTCACAATCTAAACAGACCTTGTTATATACCAAATCATCCCTGCCCGGTACAGGAGACATTAAAAACAGGTAAAATTTCCGAGGTTTTGCATACACATTTTAATAGACGTGAAGTTTCATATTACAGGGTTATTTCCTATCCAATATTTAATGATCAGGGCGTTGTTACCCACGTGATTGAAATGGCAAGGGATGTTACAAGATGGAAAAAAGCAGGAGAACAGATGTACAACATTCAAAAGCTGGCGTCATTGGGAAAGCTTGCTGCAGGCATTTCCCATGAGCTTAATAATCCAATGGCTATAATCCTCGGTTTTGCCGATCTTTTCCTGGAAAAGGTAAAACCCGGCAGCAAAGAATATGAGATGCTTAAAGCCATAGAGAGGCAAGGGCTTAATTGCAAAAGGATTATTGAAAGTTTTTTAAGCCTTGCCAGTTATCAGGATACAGCCGAGCATTCCACTGACGTCAATGCAAGCCTCGATAGTGTGTTTTCTGTTATTGAAAAAATATTTATTACAAGAAATATCACTATAGATATGGACCTTGCAGAAGATTTACCAAAAGTAAGAGGGAATCCAGGACATTTACAGCAGGTCTTTATGAATTTAATCACCAACGCTATTAATGCAATAGATGAAGAAGAAGGAGGGGTTTTAACTATTTCTACCAGACTTGATGAGACTGGTGACAGGATAAACATACGCTTTGAGGATACAGGACATGGTATTAGGAAGGAAGACAGAGCCAAGATATTTGATCCCTTTTTCACCACGAGAAAAACTGGAGAGGGGACAGGATTAGGACTTTCGGTCTGTCACGGCATAGTGATCAAGTATGGTGGAGAAATAACCTTCGAAACAATATCTGAAGAAGAGGACAGGGAGAGGAAAGGCACTACCTTTATTGTGTCCCTGCCTATTCCTTCGGAAAATGACTGAATCTCTCTTTAATACTAAAAGTTAATAGTCATTGGTCATCAGTCATTGATAAGTTTATGACTATTAATACAAACACATTAAATACAGTGTCATTGCGGGTAAAGCAATCCCGAGGTTGTCATTCCTGCGTCCGTCTCAGCGGATCTGCCGGGGTGGAAAAGCAGGAATCCAGAAAGACGCTGAACGCCAGATTATCCCGAAAGCTTTCGGGACGGGAGAGGAATCTCGCAGTGATAGTGCAAAGAAATGTTACAGGCAAGACATGTTTATAGACAACGCCATTATACTAAGCGACATAAGTCCGCTACATTTTGTCATTCCGGCTTGTCCGGAATCTTTCTTCGCACGATTCCGGACAAGTCGGAAGGATTCTCTCCTCGGCGAGTCGCTGAGGCGACCCGACGCGCTTCGCTTGCGGGAATGACATGGAATTAATGTCGTTATGTTTAATAATTGGTAAAAAGCTACAGATAAGGTTTAAATGCGGAATTTATTAAGCAGAATCAAAAAAATGCAATTTCCTGATGGGTTATCCCTGTCCAGGGACAAGCTTCAAAAAAAATATCTTTACTTCCAAAAAATGCTCTCTGAAACCAATGCCGTCCGTATGATAATGGCGGATATGGAAGAAAAACTTTCCGGAGATTATCTCTTTGACATGCATTATTTAAGATCAAATTTAAACATATTATCCAACAAGATGCCCATTATAATAGATTCCCTCCATGAAATCTCGGATGGGAAATATTCAGAGTTATACGATGTATTCAAGAAGGCGGATTCAGAGATTCAGGCAATCCTTAATAAGAAAAGAGAGATCGGGGACATCGCCAAAGACTTAACGCCCACCGTCGGGAAGGGTGGAGAAAAACCAGAATTTTCTAACGGTATGAATATGGCAGGCGTGAAGGATGCAGATCTCGGTAAGGTTATGAGTCCCACACCATTAAAAAGCCACAAGGTTTTGATTGACAGCGGTGATATTGCCTGTAAGGGTGTTGGTACCGGAATTGCCTATTTAGTTAATAAAGTGGAAGATTTGAACGATTTTCCAGATAAAGCCATCCTTATAGCCAAGCATACCTCACTTAAGTTTGCGACAGTGATGAAAAAGGCCTCTGCTATTGTAACGGATGCTGGTAGCGCTACAGGATATATGGCAGCCCTTGCCAGGGATTCCCATATCCCTACTATCCTTAATGCAAAAACAGCCACAAAGCTCATAACAAGCGGCATGGAAATAACTGTAGATGCTATTAACGGTAATGTTTATGAAGGCCGTGTGGATGAAGTCATTGAATTGGGACAAAAAATAGAAAACCTGCTTAAAAACACCCAAGTCTTCAAAATATTAGAGGAAGTGCTTAAGAAGATAGTTCCTTTAAACTTAATTTATCTTAAAGTCGATTCATTCAGACCTGAATTTTGCAAAACATTTCATGATATAACGCATTTTGTCAATGAAATGTCTATGGAAGAGATGTTTAAAATCAGCGAGGGGCGTGATGTAAAAGAAGGAAAGGCTGTAAGATTAGTTTTAAAGATACCACTTAATATATACATGATAGACCTGAATGGTGGTATTGAAACTGCTTCAAATAGAACAACTGCTAATAATATCCGTTCTATCCCCATGAATGCCTTCATGAGAGGAATGATGTCCATGAAATGGCCGGGCCCCAAGCCTAAAAATGTAAAGGGTTTTGCCTCTGCGGTTGCTAACATTGCGATTGACCCATCACAATCGCGGGACAGGGTATGGGGAAAGAGCTTTGCCTTGATATCCAGAGAGTACATGAACTTTAGTGTCAGGTTGGGGTATCATCTGTCTACGGTGGAAGCCTACACCGGCGATACCATAGACCATAACTATATTCGCTTTCATTTTAAGGGCGGCGGCGCTTCTATTGATAGACGTCTCAGAAGAACACGACTTATAAAGGAGATTCTGGAAAAGCTGGATTTCGAGGTTGACAGGATTGGAGATATGCTTAACGCCAGGATAACCAGATATCAAAGGTCAACTATTGAGGAAAAACTAAGTATATTAGGTCGCCTCACTGTTTATACAAAGCAGTTGGATATGATAATGTTCAGCGACGCCTTTGTGGACTGTTACTTGCAGGAATTCATGAGGGATTATTGCTCTACAGAGGCAAAATCACCATGAGGTTTATGCTATTACTCTTGAAAGATTTTAAAAGATTTTTAAGATTCTTATTCTGTCATTCTGGCTTGTCCAGAATCTTTCTTCGTTTTACAGAAGGATTCCCGACAAGCGGGAATGACAACCATTGGAACAGAGTTTACTATGTATAAGGTGAATAAAAAAGAAAGTTATCATAGAGATAAATACTACAATGTAAGAAAGGCTATCCTTTTTTTCGGAATCCTCATGTTAGTGCTGCTCTTAAGCGCTTTGTATCTGGGCTTGCTTTCTGCAAAAAATATGAAAGAAATTATCCGTGATGATTTTAATAAACAGCAATTGATATTAGCCCGGTATGCCACACATCGGATAGAAGACAGTATGGAATTGATTAAGAGGGAGCTTTCACTATTGAGTCTTTCCCCATCCATTCAGTATCTGGAGGTATCCTGGGCCAGCAGGATGAACACCTCCTTATCAAGCGTTAAAGAACAAGGAGTAATACAGATACGACTTATAGACAAGAATGGAGAAACAGCCTATGTCCTGGATAATATGGGGGTTCCCCATATTATAAAAGATAATTTTCGGGATGCGGAATTTTTTAAATGGGCTCTTCTAAAGGAAAATAAGAAAAGAATTTATATGGGTAAGGTTACAAAGGAGAGCGAGCAATATCCTGAGAAACTTGTCATGATCTTAGCCGCACCAACTTATGAGGAATCAATAGATGAGGCCTATCCAAAGCCTTCAGGACGTTTATCCGGGGTGATTCTGTTTACTGTAGATGTTACCCATCTGGTAAGAAAGGCTGTCGGAGATATTAGATCAGGGAAAACCGGATATGCCTGGGCTATAGATAATAAAGGTATATTTCTATATCATCCGGAAAAGGACTTTATCGGAGTGGATGCCTTTAAGGCCCGTGCTGCCAAAAAACCCATGATTTCCTTTGAACAGATTAATATAATTCAAAAGGAAAAGATGCTTAAAGGAGAGGAAGGAACCGGGTGGTATATCTCAGGCTGGCATAGGGATGTAGAAAATGGGATGAAAAAATTGATTGCCTATGCTCCTGTTCATCTGGAATCCGGGCATGATCTTAGCTGGTCAATAGCTGTGGTAGCGCCATTAAGCGAAGTAGAGGGAGTAATTCACTCTCTTTATCTCCGCCAGTTTT
>MHEF01000085.1:338-2015 GCA_001805125.1 Nitrospirae bacterium RBG_13_39_12 | reverse complement strand
ATATGTCATTAGTTTTGAGAGACGCTGGGCATTGTCACTGGAAGAAGAGGTAACAAAGAAAACAGAAGATCTGAAAAGATCGCTTGACAGACTGGAAAAGTCGGAAGAAAAATACAGAACCCTTGTTGAAAGCGCAGAGGACCTGATCTTTACCGTGGATGAAAAAGGAGAGTACTTATCCATGAATATGTGTGCCACACGTTTCTTTAAAGGATATCCGGAAAATCTGATCGGTAAAAATATGCGCGATCTTTTTTCTGAGGAAAGTGCTGAATTGCAGATGGGTTTTATCAGGCAGGTATTCAACACAGGAATAAACGTAAATGTAAAATATCCGGTAGAAGTCGGCAAACGTGAATATTGGTTTACCAGCAATTTTGTGGGCATTAAGAATGAAAGCGGCAAGGTGTTTGCTGTTCTGGGGATTTCAAGGGATATTACAGGTAGAAAGAAGATGGAAGATGAACAGATGTACAATACAGAAAAGCTGGCGTCCATCGGAAAGCTGGCTGCCGGTGTTGCCCATGAGCTTAATAACCCAATTGCAATAATACTTGGGTTTACCGACATTCTATTAGAGAAGACGGAACATGGCAGCAAAAATCATGAGGTTCTCGAAAGCATAGATACACAAGCGCTTAATTGTAAAAGGATTATTGAAAGCCTTCTGGGCTTTGCCAGGTATCAGGAGAAAACTGAGTATTCTGCTGACGTTAATGAAAACATTGAAAAGGTGCTTTCCGTTGTTGAGCACATTCTTGTTACAAAAAATATTACTTTTGAGAAAAACCTTTTTAAAGATTTACCAAAAGTAAGGGGAGATTCAGGACACTTACAACAGGTCTTTATGAATTTAATCACCAACGCTATTGCCGCAATGGAAAAAGGAGGGGTTTTGACTATATCTACCAGACTTAATGAACCTGGAAACAGAGTAGAGATGCTTTTCAAGGATACAGGACATGGTATCAAGAAGGAATACAGAGACAAGGTATTTGAGGCATTTTATACTACTAAAAAGATAGGAGAGGGGACAGGTTTGGGACTCTCAGTCAGTAATGGTATAGTAACCAAGTACGGGGGAGAAATAACCTTTGAGACAGTGGCTGAAGAGGAGGACATGGAGAAGAAAGGTACTACCTTTATTGTATCTCTGCCTGTTGTTCCTTCAGAAAGTGAACCCGGTTAGAAAAATATTCTACGGGGTTCAAGCTTAATTTAATTCAGGCATTATGCCTGAGGGAGGTAAGATGGCACAGATTTTAATTGTGGACGATGAAGTGGATATGCTCGCCCTTCTTGCTATGATCATTACGGAAAAGACAAGCCACAAGGCAACAACCACTAATAATCCTTTAGAGGTACCTAAGTTGATTAAAGAAGGGAATTTCGATTTAATAATTACTGATCTCAAGATGCCGGGTATGGATGGCATAGAACTTATCAGTGGGGTTAGAAAGATAGATAAATCTATCCCCATACTTATCATTACAGCGTATGGCTCTATAGAATCGGCAGAAGAGGCTATACACAAAGGCGCCTATGATTACATCACCAAGCCCTTCCGTAAAGAGCAGATACTGATTGCAATTAACAGGGCATTGGAATGGAAAGAGATGAAAAGTCAGATTGATTCTTTAAAAGGGGATAAATAGCCGAGTTGACTACTTACAGGAA
>MHEF01000085.1:0-206 GCA_001805125.1 Nitrospirae bacterium RBG_13_39_12 | reverse complement strand
AGTTTGTTCGTACAACGTTTGTAAATATGGGAAGATATAAAAAGATACTTGTTGCGATAGATGACTCGGAATCAAGCAAAAATGCATTGAGAGAATCTTTCAGGCTTGCTGCGAAAGAGCAGAGCTGGATAACCGTGGTATCTGTTGTCCCTCCTTATGAAGGAGACCTGGCAATGACAGCCTTTGGGAACATCCAAAAAGCGATT
>MHEF01000084.1 GCA_001805125.1 Nitrospirae bacterium RBG_13_39_12 | reverse complement strand
AAAAAGTACGGCAGCTTCCGAGAATGCCCACTTAAGATGAGCGTTTCCGATCTTTTTCCCGACCATTATTTTTTTACCAAAAATCAGATCATCGAAGCAAAGCTTTGTTTTTTTGCTCATTGGGGCATCTGAATTATTGAATATTTATTTCTTCGGTACTCTTATTTTCTTTCGACATTGAGTACCTTGAGAAAATGTTCTTTTAGGAAATAAAATGAACCCACTCCACGGTCTAAAGCCCGTGGTTTCAGAGAGCAAAAGAAGGATATACCTTCGCTTTGCTCCGGGCTGCCATTCATCCCCGAGTTTGAAACCTCGGGGTTTTCTGGCCGATTTTATAAAAATTCATAAAAAGCATGAAGAATATAGAACCTTAACGAGTCAATCAAGGGCGACGGGGAACAAACGCTTTTTGATTTTCATCTTAAGTTATTGCCCCCGCGCCTTATTTAAGCGTTAGGCCCAAAATGGTATTTAATGCAACTTGCTATAAACTACGCCATTGACGTATAATTAATTATGGTCATTATCGAAACCCCGATATTCACAAAGCGAATTCAGGAATTAATAACCGATGACGAATATCGGCTTTTGCAGACCCATTTGGTCAATAGACCTGATGTCGGCAAAATAATACCCGGAAGCGGCGGCCTAAGAAAACTCCGCTGGTCTGGTGGAGGCCATGGAAAAAGAGGCGGCATCAGAAATATTTATTATTGGTTTGTATCTCAGGATATTATTCTTCTTCTTTATGTCTATCCAAAGAGTAAGCGGGACGATTTGACACCAGAACAACTCAAACAATTGAAAAAGATTGTTGAAAAGGAGTACACATGAAAAAGGAACTATTTGAAGAATTGCTGGAAAGCGTTAAGCAAGGTGCTGCTATAATGAAAGGCAAAATGAAACCTTTGCGCAGTGTTGAGTTTCCTGAATCCGAAGTGCAAAAGATACGGGAGCAGTATGGCCTTTCACAGGATAAATTTGCCTCTCTTATGGGAATTAGTGTAGCCACTTTACGCAACTGGGAGCAGGGACGGCGCAAGCCTGAAGGAGCAGCTCGTGTGTTATTGAGGGTTGCCGCAGCACATCCTGAAGCGATACTGGATATAACACGGCATCAGAAAATAAGAAAGCGGGCATAACAATTTAATCGAGGCGACAGGGAATAAGCTCGGCGGGTTTTCAAGGGCTGGTTGTCCCTGCGCTTCATTTAATTCGTTAACCCGAAAATAATAGAAAATAAAAATGGGGAAACAGCCGATCAACTTAAAAGTTCGTCTGCTTCGGTATGAGTCTCCGCGAAATGAATGGAGAAAAAACTTCATTTCAGCATTATGACTGCAATAAAAAACAAAGGAATTAAATACACTGCTGATCAAAAACTGGAACTTCATATCACACTCTACCTTGCAGAGCCACACATAAGATTTCATGACGTTGACAACAGGCTTAGCCCGAATAATGCAGACATTGCTCATAAATTTATTTAACTCGATGAATTATCGAGATTATTTTTATTTGTTTTATGGATAAAGATATTCGTTATACCATTAGTTAAAGGTACACTAAGGTATCGAAAAATTAATTTATTCTCAATATCTGCATTATTCAATTGCATTTTTTGGGTTAAAGACATTATGGATTCTCTTCAGGGACGAATGGGCGGATGCAAGAAGGAACAATTGTATAAACGACTTATACCAAATGATCGACAGATATACAAAGTCACAATTGAGAAAAAGCAGCCACCGATCCATAGTCGCTTATTGGGACACTTGGAAATCAGAAAATACAGCGAAAACACAAGTAAAACAAAACCATAGCTGTGGAAAGAAAAATTTGTTAAACTAAATTCAAGAAAAGATGGGGAGTTGTAAGTATGAGCAAAATAGAACAAATTGAAAAAGAAGTTCAAGGATTAAAGCCTGATGAACTTCAGGCTTTTCGGAAATGGTTCTGGGATTTTGATGCAGAGGTATGGGACCGCCAGTTTGAGAAAGATGCTCTGACGGGAAAACTTGACTCACTGGCCGAGGCAGCCCTCAAATCGTTTAAGTCCGGTCACTGCTCCGAAATTTGAAGCATTTTGCCTCGCCAGAGTTTTGGGGACTCTATAAGGCACTGCCGCGGTCTGTTCAAGACCTTGCAGACAGAAATTATTCGTTATTAAAAAATGACCCTCATCATCCCTCGCTACATCTGAAGAAGGCTGGCCGTTTCTGGTCTGTTCGAGTCGGTTTGCATTACCGTGCAGTTGTCGTTGAGGTTCCCGACGGGCTCCTGTGGTTTTGGATCGGCAGTCATGAAGACTATAATAAACTGATGGGTTAACAAAAAAATCACCCCGACTGGTGATAAACCTGCTTTGGTTTTCAATAGGCTGTCCACCAGCGGATTATTTAAGTCGTTACCCCTTAAATTAATCTGCATACATAATGTTGCAATATGCTATGCCGGTGGTTATAATAATAACAAAAAGAATCGGAGGTATTGTAATGGCCACTGCCGTAAGAATATCTGAAAAATTAGTAAAAGAGGCGAAGAAATATAGTCATGTTGACCATAGATCTATAACAGGTCAAATAGAGCATTGGGCAAAAATAGGCAAATGCGCTGAAGATAATCCGGACTTGACGTACAGCCTTATCAAAGAAATACTTATTGGCTTGGCAGAATTAGATCAGGGTGAGCGGTCGGAGTACAAGTTCGGATAAGTAATGAGAATCTATCAATCCAGAATATTTGAAAACAAGGTCAAGAAATTTTCGAAACAAGAAAAAGAATCATTGGATGGCGGAATTAAAAAGATAGCTGAGAATCCTTTAATCGGCGAAGAAAAGAAAGGAGACCTCAAGGGTGTAGATGTCTATAAGTTCAAAATTAAATCCCTCCAGTATCTCCTTTCGTACAGGATGATTAAATCAGACTTGGAGCTCATCATGATTGGTCCGCATGAAAATTATTATCGAGAACTTAAAAGCTATTTAAAACGAAGATAAAAGAAGGGTTAACAAAACTTTCCAGCCCGACCGGAAATAGCGCTTTTTTGCTTTCATTCTCAGGTCTGTGGCACGGCGGCTGATAATGACGTTAATTTCCTATACCTCTTGCTTCTTTTATCTTCTTAATTAGCAGAGGCACTATTTCATAAAGGTCACCGACTATCCCGCATGTAGCAACATTAAATATAGGAGCATCCGGATTCGTGTTTATGGCAATTATCATGTCTGATGACTGCATACCTACAAGATGCTGTACGGCACCTGATATCCCGCAGGCAATATAGATTTTCGGACATACTGTCTTTCCTGTTTGACCGACCTGATGACTGTATGGAATCCAGCCTGAATCTACTGCAGCCCTTGATGAGCCGAGAGTAGCACCGAGCAACCCTGCTAACTCCTTGAGGAGATCGAAACCTTTTGGCGTTCCGAGCCCTCTGCCACCAGAAACGATAATTTCCGCTTCCTGAAGATTGCAGGATAAATCAGAGACTTCTTTTACCGTATCTACAACCTTTGTCCGTGAAGAAATTCCGTCTGCCTTTACAGGGATTATGTATCCCTTTCTGCTCTCTTCGTACTGCCCGCGCTTCATTACTCTTGGCCTTACAGTAGCCATCTGAGGCCTGTTATTCGGACATAGTATCGTTGCCATTATATTACCGCCAAACGCAGGCCTTATCTGGAGAAGGTTCCCCGTTTCTTTATCAATAGCAAGAGATGTACAATCAGCAGTTAACCCTGTCCTTATTTTCGCTGCAATCCTTGGGAAAAACGAACGGCCTATCGGAGTAGCCCCTGCGAGCACTATCTCAGGACGATGTCTTTTCACAAGTAAAGTTACCATCTCCGAGTAAGGTTCATCATTAAATTTTTCGAAAATCTGCCCATTTGAGAAGTATACTTTGTCTGCCCCCCACCTGATAAGTTCCTGTGCTTCTGATTCAGGAGCTCCGAGGAGTACTACAGAAAGCTCTTTACCAAGTTCATCCGCAAGTTTTCTCCCTGCACCTAAAAGCTCATACGCCACAGAAGCAACTTTACCTCCCCTTTGTTCTGCAAATACCCAAACTCCTTTATACCCTTCAAGATTTGCACCCTCCGGCCGTTCTTCCTCAGTTTCGAAAATTGCACCTTCAGGACATACACTCAGGCAGGCCATACAGTTTTGGCAGTACTCATTAATAAATGCCTTGCCCTCTTTTATCACAATTGCGTCAAAAGGACATGATGTCAGACATTCCTCACACCCGACACACTTATCTATATTGACAATTACAGACACTTTAGCCTCCTTAGTTCCTGAATCAGCGCATCAACCTGCTCCTCTGGTTTGCCTTCAAGCATCCTCCTGTCTTTCTTCACCTCAGGAGCAAATATATTTTTCACCTGTGTCGGCGACCCTTTAAGGCCGGCCTTATTTTCATCTGCCTCGATATCAGAAATGCTCATTTTCTTTATCTCCGCTTTTTTAGCAGCCATCTTTCCTTTCAGCGAGGGCAGTCGCGGTTCATTCAGTTCTTTTACAACAGTAAAAAGCACAGGAATTGAAGATTCAACAATGTCATAACCTTCATCCATCAACCTTTGAACCCTTATAGAATTGTCATTAACATCTTCTATCCTTCTAACGTATGAAATGTGCGGTATATTCAGGAACTCTGCGACCTCAGGGCCTACCTGTGCTGTATCCCCATCTATTGCCTGCTTACCGCATACTATTATGTCGGCACCGATTTTTGAAATAGCGCGTGAGAGAATGTAAGAAGTAGCCCATGTATCAGATCCTGCAAAAGCCCTGTCTGAAAGTAACACCGCATCATCAGCACCCATTGAAAGTGCTTCTCTCAGGGCAGTCTCAGCCTGTGGAGGCCCCATTGTAAGAACCGTTACCTTTCCCCCGACCTTTTCTTTGATCTGAAGTCCTGCCTCAATAGCATGCATGTCAAAAGGATTAATAATACTCGGAACACCTTCTCTTATCAATGTCCCTGTTTCGGGATTAATTTTTATCTCAGCAGTATCCGGAACCTGCTTGATACATACTACTATGTTCACTAATCTACCTCCTGAAAATATTGAATTTTTATTATATGATTTTACTTATTAATATGTAAAGTTGAAGGGTTACATGTTAAGACTATTAACTCAGCAGAGGTATACCCATCGGGCAGTTGATGAAAATATCAGGGGTATATCTTCAAAATTCACTTTATATATTAAAGAAAAGACAGTAACCGATAATTCAAGGGTTGCCCTCTTTTTTTAAAAAAGTCCTATGCATTTCCATAGCACCTTAGAAATACAATTAATACCAGAGCCGTACTACTTTTTTCTTTCCTTCATCATATCGAGTGCTATTTCTACATGTTTACTATAATGTAATTTTTGATAGGTATCTGTAATGTCGTTCCACTCTTTAAAAATACCCTGAGAGATTTCTTTGTTCAAGAAATCAAATCCGTATTGGTATACTTTTCCATCCTTGCTTACCACTATTCCGTATTCAAAATAAAGATCTTCCAGAAAAGAACATGCCACAACAGTCTGTACAGGATCAACCCCCTTTTCCTTAAGAAGAAAACGTATTCTTTTCCACAGATCCTCAGGACTATTCTGAAGAGTATTTGTAATCTCTTCAACTTCTTGTTTCAAAATTTCCATTACAATCCACCTGACCTTATTTTAAAATTGTATTATTACAGTTAACTTAGAAAATATATACATTAAAGACTCGCTTGTCAACATCCGGAATC
>MHEF01000083.1:16345-17038 GCA_001805125.1 Nitrospirae bacterium RBG_13_39_12 | reverse complement strand
TCTGCAATCAATATCCTTAAAGATGATTCTATATAGATCCGGCGTCGTGTATGGTCCAAAAAGCCGGGGATCCTCCGGCCCGAAAATCGCCACAACGGGTGTTTTTACCGCTGCAGCTATATGCATCGGTGCACTGTCGTTGGTCACGAGGAGATCTATTCTATCAATAATATAAACAAGATCGTTCAATGTTAATTGCCCGGAGAGATCAATGCCTTTATTTCTCATCTTTATCAGGATCTCCTCTGCAATCTTTTCCTCTCCAGGCCCCCCCAAAATAAAGATCCTTGCATTGAATCTATCAATAAGGTTATCCGCTACTAATGCATAATGATCAGGATTCCATCTCCTGTTCGCACGCTCGCCTCCTGGATTTATAGCTGCTTCTATAATATCCGCATCCGCGAAAAGATGTTGACATTTTAACTCAGCCTCTCTCCCCCAAAAGACCTCGATGCCTTTCTCATCTGGAATGCCGCCAGCCGCTAAGGCAATTTCCATCATGGCATCCGAGAAATGACGGTCTCTGAAAATTCCCTCGGATATTTTTTTATTTAGAAATAATCCAAATCCTTTATTATCATGCCCTACCTTTTGCTGACCCTTTAGAATTGTAAAAAGCAGCCCCATTTCAAAGGAACCTATCCATGTATTAACCCGGTAAAGATTTATGACAGAATCAAAATCAATTTT
>MHEF01000083.1:3331-16247 GCA_001805125.1 Nitrospirae bacterium RBG_13_39_12 | reverse complement strand
TCTTCAAAGGCTAAATGATAGTTTATTACAATTTTTAAACGAGACCTTCAAACAAATCCTTTTTCCGTCATTCCGGACTTGATCCGGAATCCAGAAAATCCTTGAAACTACTGGATCCCCCGGTCAAGCCGGGGGATGACGATATTACAACTTTTATAACGTTTTACAGGTATCTAAACATCTTTCGGATACGTTAATGAAAACTACTTTGCGAAAGAAAGATTTTTATAAGATCATCGATCAGTACAGCTCGAGTAAATTCGAGATTATGGTGGATAGCTCATGGGCTAAATTCAAACGCCCAATGAATTATCTTCTCAGAAACCGATACAGATTTTTTAAGGTATTCCGCCATATGATGGATAATTTTGATCTTAACAATGCCTCCTTTTTGGATCTTGGGCCGTACCCTGGAACCACCCTCAGACTGCTTCGCTACCTATTCCCATCGAATGATCTCAAATTATATGGGGCAGGATTAAGGGCTTCTAATGAATTTGTAAATTTTATGAAAAAAGAATGCAAAGTGATAATCTACGAAGTCAATCTCGATCCCACAAATCCTGATCTGATAAGTCGTAACCTCAACTCCTTGATTCCTTTAAACGATGGAACTATTGACTATATCTATGCCGGGGAGATTATCGAACATCTAATAAATCCGGAATGGATGCTGAAAGAAGCTTTCCGCGTTCTTAAACCTGGCGGATGCATTATGATAACCACTCCAAATGTCACACGTATAGGGAATATTTTCAAATTATTGACAGGCAGATCAAACTATGAGCGCCTCACTCCAATAGGAGCTCAGGATCCTCAGGATGAATGGAGAGGTCATTTCCGAGAATATAATCTGAAAGAGCTAACTAAAATGGTCGGCAGACAAGGATTCAAGGTGATTATTGGTATCAATTATAATTGCCAAGTAACCGAAATGGTTGTTAAAAATTGGGCAAGGAAGAGTATGGACTTAATTAAAAGAATTTTCTCCATTATCCCTCACTTTAGGGATGATATTTTTTTGGTAGCAATTAAATCCTGATAAACCTTTTCAGTTTCAGCTACCATCCTTTCCACTGAAAAGTCCTTTTCAACCTTTTCCCTTGCCTTTGTCCTCATCCTTAAAGCAAGATCCCGGTCATTGATAAGACAATTAATCATCTCTGCCAAGGCATCGGCATCATGGGATGGAACCAGAAGCCCTGTTTCGCCATCCGTGATCTGTTCTGTAATCCCATCTATGTGAGTGGCGACAATCGGTTTCGCCATCGCCATCCCTTCAAGTGTTATCATTGGGAACCCTTCCAGAAGGGAAGGGATTACCAGAATATCAACGGCAGATAATATCTCCTTAATGTCATTTCTGAATCCCGTAAATATCAGATGATCATTTACCTTGAGCCCTGCGCCCTGTGCCTTGAGCCTGTCTTTTAATGGTCCTTCTCCGACAATTAAAAATTTCACATTCGTATAAGCCTTTAGAACATTGGGAATAGCTTGTATCAAATATTCAAAGCCCTTCTGCCAGACTAATCTGCCTACAGCACCGATCAGTATAGTCTCTTTGTCAATTTTTAATTCCAGCCTGAGTCGATTGTGATCATCCGCATTAGTGCGATATCTATCCACCTCAATTCCATTATAAATCCTGAAAACCTTATCACGATCAATGCCCCGTTTTTTTATCATCATATCCTTTAGGACATCAGATACTACTATGAACCTGTCGACATACTTTTCGGAAAGCTTATCAAAAAAACGATAGATCATTTTACTGGATGGGCTAACATCAAATCCTTCAACCGGCATAGCTATAGTCGAGACATATCTCGCTCTTCCAGAGAATTTTTTGGCAATCCTTGCATAAAACTCCGCCCTTGTCCCCTGACCATGGACGACCTGTATCTCATTCTTTTTAATTATTTTTGCTAACTTGAAGATTAGGGAGGGATTGATTCTCTTTGAAAAATCTAATGGGAGGTATTTAACCTGCTTGTTAGGGATTGCCTCATAGAAGTGTTTGTTAGGCCTGGATGCTAAAAAGATCTCATATTTTATTGGATCTAAGCCGTTTATAATCTGGGCAAAGACCCTTTCCCCTCCCCCGAATTGCAGGCCATCAATGACAAATAATATTTTTACAGTCATCAAATTCCTTGGCTGACTTAAATCCTCTTGCCAAACCTGTTCAACCAACCATCATACATGGCCTTAATTATTATGCTAATTTCACCGAAGTTTATTTTTCTATTAATTAAGATGGAATCAATGATGGCTTTAGGAAACCAGAAAAGGAAATGTATGATAAGGGCAATCCATTTTTGTGGAACAGGAAAGTTCTTCTTAATAACAAGCAGCTTGTTTCTATAAACATAGTACATTCGATCCAAGGTCCTGGTCCCACCCCGGTCCACCCTGTGCCTGACAGATATTGTCGGATCATAAATAACTTTGAATCCCTTTTTCTTTGCCCTTAAACAAAAATCAACCTCTCCGTGGGAGGTGAAATAATCTCTGTCAAACCCGCCTATCTCATCTATCACCTCTCTCCTTATAAGCATACAGCATCCTATTACATAGTCGCATTCAACAGGAGTCTCCACATCTTTTGTCCTGTAAAGTCCAAACCACCTGTTTACATATCCCGCGCCATGGGCGGTTTCATATGGCGCATCATCATATACAATCCTGGGACCGATAATACTGACCAATTCCCCCTGATTAAAATGCTTGAGGAGGTCATTTAAAAGGTTTTCTGGCAGGATAACATCGTCATCCAAACTCAGAACATATTCGGATGTCGAAGGGATCCTGTCAAATAGTTCTGCTCTTGATGTGAATCCGCCAAGGTTCACAGTACTCTCTATAAAACTGATATCTACACCCTTTTCATTTTTTAACCCGGTAAAAAATAGTTTTAGCCTTTCCCTGATCTTTTGCTCGGAATTGTTATCCCATATTATTATGGAAATCTTCTGAAAATCATAATCAAGGTTTAACAATGAATTCACGCAGTCAATGAGATCAATATCATTATTCCGTGTCGGAATAAGGACGGTTATCATAGGGAGTGCATATTCATTATTCATAGCATGTCATTTTAGTCCCGGATAGGGGCATTCCTGGCATTCTCAAATGTTTGAATTGTTTCTCTGATCATCTTTTCTATATCAAACCTTGACCGTGCCTTGGCATAGGCATTTTGAGCTATTTTTTCTGAATACGCATAATCATACAATATCTTTTTTATTTGCTCTGCCAGCCCTCGATAATCTCCTGGCTCTATAAGCACTCCGTCAATACCGTCATCAATGACGTATGGGATGCTGCCAATCCTGCTCGCAATAACAGGCCTTTTGCAGGCCATGGCCTCCGCAATTACAATTCCAAAAGATTCCAATCGAAGCGTGGGAAAGATAAAGATATCCGAAGCGTTATAATATAAAGGAGCTTCTTCGTTAGGGATAAAACCTGGGAATATAATCCTTGATTCCAGGCCATACTGTTTGGCAAGGTCTTTAGCTCCTTTCAGGTATTCTCCAGCACCGCCTATAATCAATCTTAAAGAATTATCATTTGATAATTCCCTAAATGCCTTAATGGCAATATCAGCCCCTTTCTGTTTTGATATTAAGCTTAAGAATAATATCACTTTCTCCTTCTCCGAGATTCCCAACATCTCTCTCCCGCGACTTCTTGTCTCTTCAGAAAAATCAAAGATTTTAAGATCTATTCCATAATTTATCACATTCATCCTAGACGTAATACCGGGCAATCTTCTTGACATTACTTCCCTGACTTTTTCGCTTACCGCCACCATCATGGTTGAATAAAATAGAAGCGGGTATTCTTGAAAGAGCGTGTAATAACAAGTTGCAAGTAACGATTTAATCAGTTGCCAATAATCTGTTTTAAAATTTAATACCTGCTTCAAAATGGAAAAAAATATCATCGTCTCGTATCCATGAAAGATAGTCACCAATGGTATATTCATTTTCCTTGACAATCCGGCAATACTATAACCCGCCCTGGATTGGCTCACGGTGATGTCAATTTTTTCCGTCCGGAGTATTTCAAGATATTTTTTTTTGCTTTCTCTTTTCCAGCCTCTCCTGGAGGAGCCGAATGTCGTATTTTTAAGATAATAAAATCTTATTCCGTCAACCTCTTCATACTCCTTTGATGAAGGATGTTTTGTGGAGATGACTATGACCCTGTGGCCTCTGGCAGAAAGCCCTTCCAGCAATTGCTTCCCATGGAGATCCATCCCTCCTTTTAAGCCATGCCAATATGTTACGATAGAGAAAAAACAGATATTCATGTTGCTTTGAAATCCCCGGTTTGAGTAGAATCCATTAACAATATAATGATCATTTTTTCTGGAGTGAATTTAGTGGATTATGACTGTCTTTTTAGTATTATTGCACGTCTTCCAAACATGACAGAAGTGGCCATGGCATGGAATGAATAGTAGATCAGGAAGAAGACCAAAAAGATGTCAACAAAGCATAACCAGTAGGCAAATAATAAAATGAAATAATGGGTCTCACGTACCCGCAAGTTTCTATCGATCAGTCTGAACAGATGGGAAAGATCCTTCAGGTTATCAATGGTTCTGTTAACCTCTCTGCTTTTATCTTTTGCTGCATTATCATGGAGATTCGCCCCGGCTAGATTATCCCATGATTTCCTTAATTGCGTATCATAGATGTCTTCAATATGCTGGAGTAATACATAACTGAGTGCGGTACTGCCACCTATTAATAGCCAAGTATCCGGAGTGATATCAGGATCAACCAGTCCATAAACGGAAAGCCGGGAATTTTGAAAGATCATTACCCCTACGATAAAGAAAAAACAGAAATTAACCGCATCACCAATAACAGAATCCAGGAATTTTCCATAGGGATTTTCTGTCTTCATAACCCTTGCTATGCTGCCGTCTACGCAATCAAACAGATTAAACAGATGCAGTAGAATGATGCCGCCGATTACCACGTTTACACTTTTACTTGTAAGGAGCAAAAGTCCCGAAACACCAAGAATGGCAGAAAAATAGGAGGCAATTTCCGTAGTTATTCCAAGGCGTACGGCCACCCAGGTTACAAGAAAACCCACAGGTCGGTAGATATGCCTGCTCAACGGCATGTATCTTTCATAATCACGTTTCCATGTATGGGCTTCACGAATTTCGTATAACGTTGGATAATTGGACTTCATAAAAAATGCCCCAGTATTAAATTATAGATTCAGGATCTCCAAATCCAATCAGGACCCTTATCATTTTTTCTCCTATAAAAATCTATGATTGCTGCAAGATAGGCTGATGCCTTAAAAAATCTTTCTCTTTCTCTAGATTTAAATATAAGCCATGCAATATCTCTTAAAAAAGAAATAATGAGCTTTTTAGTTGCCTTTGGTGCATGTAATTTTGACAGAAGCAGATTGCTTCGTGTTTTGTGATAGGCTTTAAGTGCGGAATCCGTTCCGCCTATTGATACGGACACCTTATGGTATATTCTTGCCTTTGGAACTATTATGTTCTTTAATCCTGCTCTTTTTGCTCTAAGCCCTAGATCAACGTCTTCCCAGTAAAGGAAAAATCGTTCATCAAGAAGGCCGATTGTTTCCAAAACATTCCTTTTGATCAATAATGCGCAACCGGTAACGTAATCGGTTTCATGAGGATCAAGTTCAGCAATACCTTTATGTGTACTAACGTCTTTAGTATACACTTTACATTCATTTCGATCGAAATCAGCCCCGTCAAACCAAATCTTGTCAGCTGGATCTGCGTAATATATCACTGGGCCAACCATAGCCGTATCGCTTGATTTTTCAGCCTCTTCAACAAGAATATTTAGAAAATCTGCAGTCGTTATAGCATCATCATTTAAAAGCAGGACATAATCAGCGTAATTTTTCAAAGCTTTTTGTATTCCCAAGTTATTTCCCCTTGAATAGCCCACATTTGAGAGAAGACTTATCATTTGAATACTGGATCTATGTTTTTTTAATCCTCCTTGAATAGTCCTTGAATTATTACCGTTTAATACTATTATTATCTCATAATTTGGGTAAGATAGCTTATCGCACGAATCAAGGCATTCCTCCAAGAGCTGCGTATTCTTAAAATGGAGGATAACAATGGAGACCTTAGGAATTTTTCCTGGCACTTAACTATATTTTTAATAGGTCATCAAAAATTTTTATAAACCGATCAGCGACGTTAGGCCAATGATATACGCTTCTAGCCAAATCTATTCCCATTGGCTTAGGAGGACCATATTCTAGAATTTCAATTATCGCCTTCTGCCACTCAGTATATCTCTTTATCGGTATAAACCTGCCCACATTATTATTCTTCATACGGTCCGCCGTCTCACCGACAGGAGTCGAGAGAATAGGCAGACCGCAGGCTATTGCCTTCATAACTGAAACCGGCCCCCCTTCATCAGTGGCGACTGAAACATAAATATCTGATAACCAGTAAAGTCTTCGCAGGTCCTCTCCCGTAACATAAGGATGTATGAGAGCTTGCTTCTTTTCAACAAGCGGGGAGATAAGAGTATTAAGCTTTTCCGTGTTAGATCTATCTCCATGTCCAGCAATGATGAGAAAAAAATCATCGCGATCCCTTATTTTCAGGAACACCTCTATAAGGCGATCGAGCTGCTTCCGCGGCTGAAAATTGCCCGAAGCAAAAAAAACCTTCTTAAAATAGGGGATATCTAGTTTTTTCCTTATCGCTGACTTGATTTCATCCGATTCCACCGGGATCCAAAAATCGAAATCACACCCCATTGTGAGCTTTTCAACTCGACCCGAATAAATTTCCCTAACTTCCTTTAATGCCATTTCAGACTGCTCAGAAATAATATCGACATATCGTAAAAGCCTCTTAATATAAAAATGTTGAATTATAAGGTTAAGATATGTGAGAGGTCTATGTAGGCTAAAAAGTTGACTCAAAGGAGACCTAAACATCCCTCCACTCCTATAAAAGATCGGGAACTTTTTATAAGGACCGAACTGCTCCAATATTACGTGATAAAAGGGCACATGGAATCCATAGGTGCCGTATAACAATAATATCATGGGCTCTCCCTGTATATCCTTTAATCTAGAAAGAATTGAATGGGAAAGAAATCCTGTTTGAGGTTTCCATCCATGTCTATAAAGATTTTCTTCAGAAGGAAATAATCGATGCACAACCCCTGTTTGCAGGGTTTTGGAATAAATTTTATCAGCTCGATAATCCGGTTGCCAGACCTCCCAGCTATATCTATCGGTTTCCTTCAGTACCGCTTCACCTATGTAATGAAGCCATTCTCGAGGCCAAAATCCTACTTTATTTCCTATAGAATTTTCCCAATAAAAAGGTGGGGATTCATTTGGAGAAAAATCATATGCAGGCCCATGTGGCATAATACTTATTATCAATATCCTGCCGATATCGTTATTTTTATTATTCATTTATATTTAGGCTATCGAGTATCTTGATAAGTCTATATTCCGCTTTTTGCCAACTAAATTCCTTTATATACCTATCACGTGCCTTTTCCCCCATTACCTTAGCTTTCGGGTAATTTTCCATCACATGTTCTATAGCCTTCCTTATCTGTTCAGGATTTTCCGAAGATACGATCAATCCACATTCATCTAGTATTTCAGGAATCTCAGAGACATTAGTTGCTATAATCGGTTTCGCCATCACCATTGCATCGAATATTTTCGCTGGCACCTGCCCTTCCGAGGCTTTCCTTTTTCTTTGAGGTACTACTATTACGTCCATTAATGACAATAATTCCGGCAACCTTTGAAAGGGCTGGAGACCCATAAAAACCACTTTGTCTGCAATTTTTTTCTGTTTAACTCGTTCCACCAGGCTTCTGCTATAATCATCTTCATCATTTCCCACAACCATTAAGAGAACATCATCTCTATTTAAAATAGTTATCGCGTCGATAAGATCTTCTATACCTTTATGAGCTCTGGGTGTACCTATAAAACCTATTATGAATGAATCCCTTTCTATGTTAGACAGATATTTTCTCTTTAAATCAGTTTTATTATATTTCTCAGGCATGAAATAATTTGAATCCCTTACGTGCCAAATAATTGTGCCACCGTATCTCCTGTTCAATACACTGCCTGAAACTGTTATCCTGTCTGCAAGAAAAGTTAGTCTACTCAATAAATAAGAATAATAAGGTGATGAAAAATTTTTAAGTGATAGCAGGATATCGTTTATCTTTTTATACCATACGAGTGAATCAAAAAATTCTCTTCCAAAACCCAATTCCCAGTCATCTATATCCAATAATAAAGGCTTTCGGGTTACTATCTTTTTTATTAAACCAACTCCAAAACTTGCCGATCGAGGTTTGCTAGCATAAATAACGTCACCAGAGATAATTTTTAGCATTTTTTTAATCTCGAATCGGCCGTTAGGAAATCCCTTAACTATTTTTATTTGGAAATCACATTCATCTTTTAAAGGTTTCCATATTCCATTGCCGAACGCCGGGCCTATTATTTCGATATCAAAATTTGGCTGTAAGAGCTTTGCCAATAACCAAGCCCTACCAAAACAATTATGAGAAAAATCGGGAGTCAGTATTGATATTTTCATAATGACTTTTTTAGACTAATACAGTGTGCTACTAAATAGCGATATTCATTTAAATAAATATGTTTCATTACCATAGAAGTTCCAGCTTCCGGATTATAGAATCTAGGGAGGTATTTTCTTAATACCCTTTTTAAATATGGAATTAAAAATACCTTATTTATTGGCCTTTGGCCGTAGAGCCCCATAATTTCATAATATTCTGATAATAATGAAGTAAATTCTTCTTTCGAAAATTCGATAAAATGATGTTCGTTATTGGGTGGTTCATTAATCGACTTACCTGGAGAGGTTAATCTCCTGTTGGGAGAAGATATAATTAAGAGGCCATCTTCCTTCAATACCCTCCTGATTTCTAAAATTGCCTTTCTGTAATTCTTGAGATGTTCTATTGTTTCGAAAGAGATGACTATATCAAAAAAATTATCGGGAAATCCAACATGCAATATATCTCCTTGGATAAAATCCAGTCCATCAGCGACATATCTATTCTTTGCATAATCTATGGTGTCTTGTGAAATGTCCATCCCTGTTACACTAATGGCGCCGTTCTCTATTAAAATTTTTGAGCCATATCCGCTGCCGCAGGCAATATCCAATACCTTTTTGTTTTTGACATAATTAGCCGCAAATCTATACCTGCTGACATGATCCAGCCATATGCGTTCGGGCGTTATACCTTCAATCACCCTTTCGCCCGTGAACATAATTTTTCTATAATCTCCCTTATCGATAATCTCCTATCAACCTTTCCTATTACCTTTAAGGCATTCAATCCTTAAACATGGCCATTCCTTTTTGTGATAGTCTTTAGGAGGCCTTTCTAGAACCTCGGCAAATCCACATTTTTTTAATAAATCAGTAAGTCTTTTTATATTATATCCAAAGAGATGATAATCTCCTTCAAAACGCTGCAGTCCAAAGATACCGTCTAACTGTTTCTCATCTCCTTTCAGGTAATTCTTTACGATCTCATCAAAATCCGGGCACTCAATAACAAGCTGTCCTCCAGGTTTAAGAATTCTGTACCATTCTTCTAAAGCCTTCTCAAAGTCATGACGAGGCAGGTGCTCTATCGCATGATAGGTCTCAATCAGCATAACTGAATTATTAGGATAGGGGAGTTTCCTTATGTCACATACAATATCCGTAGCCCCTGTCTTTCGCCAATCTATATTAACAAAACCGTCTTTATGATTATTCCCGCATCCTAAATGCAATTTCATTAACGAATGATCATGGAATTTAAGTTCATATTTCAATCTTATTATCATGGGATTCAAGTATCGCCGCATAGAATTCATCAAGTTAGAGTTATCCCAGCGATTCCGAAGCTTTCTTATTCTCCCGAAAAATGAATTTTGGTTATTTAATTCAATCAAGACTGATATCCTTTTAAAAGCACTTATCATTATATATTGAAACTTATATGAAAAAAGACCTCGCGAATATTATTCCTGATTTCATTATTTTTTCGATCCATTTGATAGATCATGAAACTATACATGCCAATAGAGAGGATTACTAATATAAGAAAGACCCAGATATTCATATGGAATGGAAACATCGTCTTCAAAATAAATATAATCAGCACCATGAAAAACATGGCTATGCACGGCATCATAACACTCCTCATAATATCTTTATACTCTAAACCGAGTAGATCCTTTATCCTTATCGTTATCAAGATCAAGGCTATTATATTTGGAATAACAACTGCAATCGAGGTACCAGAAATTCCCCATCGCATTGTTAAAGGATAAATGATAATAATCATTATTAATAATTGAATACTTGACAGCATTGCCTGTATTTTCGGGTTGCCGGTACTGTATAATATCGGACCCATAGTCGCTCCTAAGGATCTAGTAATCCCGAAAAGGCATAAAATCTGCAAAGCCGGAACCATTGGCATCCATTTATCACTTAAAAAGATTCTTGTGAATTCCGGGCAAAGGATAAATATTCCACCCGCAAAAAGGAAAGAAATAAGCGCAGTTAGACGCAGGACTTTTAAATATGCCATCGCTAGTTTAGGTATATCATCCTGTATTTTAGAGTAGGCAGGAAACGTCACCTGAGAAATGACATGCGTTATTTCAGTAGCAGGAATATTAGATAATAAATATGCCATCTGGTAGAAGCCCAGGGCAGCCACACCAAGGACCTTCCCTACAAGAATATCATCCCCATGAGTAAGAAGAAAAATGAGTATGCTTGAAAAGAATACCCATTTTCCAAAACCGAATATATCTTTAAATCTATCTTTTTCAAACCTTATACCGGGACGGTATGGATGGATAATATAGGACATAAAAAGCCTGACAAAATTTGCAGCAAGCCCGCCCCATACAAGAGCCCAGACATTTTTTAATATAATGGCTAACATTATCCCTACGCCAAGATCAGCTATAGTGGCTGAAAATTCATAAAAAAACTGTCTGTCAAACTGTAATTCTTTCTGGAAAAAAACAATGCCGATATTCCTTAATCCATTAAGCAGGGTGGATAATGCTATTACTCGTATTATCAAAACAGCCTGGGGAGAATTAAAAAAACCTGCGATCACTGGGGCACATAGGAACAGGATTAAAAAAAGTGCGAGCCCTCTAAGGGCGGAAACAGTCCAGGCCGTGTCGAGATAGGACTCTATATCTTCTCTCTTCTGTATCAGTGCGGCTTGAAATCCAGTCTGAGTAAAGGTTTCAAGTATAGAAATGGAAAGCATTGCGATACCGAGGAGGCCAAAATCTCCTGGTGCAAGCAACCGTGCAAGGATAATAGTCCTTATGAAACCTAAACCCCGGTTTAATATGCGCAATGAAAAAACCCATAATCCTCCTCGAACAACTTTTTTTGAAAGGGATTCAGGAACGTCCACTACAGTCTGTTCAATTGGTTCCATTTGGGTGTATTAATAATATGCTTTGTTGCCGATAAGTGAATGAGACCTGAATAATACCAGTTTATGTCATCCATATTGTTTTCATGAATTATCCGGTTTTTCATTTATTACCTGCCCGGATCACTTTTTCAACAACATACAAAATACTTTGCTTTGATATCCCGCTTTGCGTAAATATTTTCTCTCCAAAATGTTCTTTCCCATATTGATGAATTGAGAAACCGACCTCTTTTGCCCTCTTCATGAATCCATCCTTTGAATAAATGCGAACATGATCATACTGTCCGAAGCGTCTCCATCCCTCGGATTCCTCCTTTATGGATGGATCCTCATCGATCTCTGTAAGGCCAAGAACGATGGGGGCCATAAGAATTCCCATTCCCCAAGGTTTTAGAATACGGTATAGTTCATGGAGAGCTTTTCTATCATCTGATACATGTTCCAAGATATGAGAACAGATGAAGAAATCAAACATGTTATCGTCATAAAGACTCATATCCGTAATATCAACCTTGTCATCAACACTATCCATGTTCATATCTGCTGTCCTGTATGATGCATTTTCTCCTGTAAGCGCAATCAGCTTTCGAATAAAATGAGAGAGTGGAGCAGATGGGGCAAACTCAATGATCTTGATTTCTCTATCCTTTTTTTCATTCGCTAGATAACTCTTAATATATAAAGCATACAACCGGTCGCGATCGCTTGCTCCGCACAAGGGGCATGAATACTCAAGATAATTAAGAGTTTCCGCCTGCTCTAACCTATACCGGTAACCATATTTTTTAAGATTATCTGAATAGAATTCAGGTAATGGGTTAAAATGTTTGATACTGGTATTACATACCGGGCAATGATATTTTGCACTAATAGAGTCTATTAAAACTTTGAGTAATTTTATTCTCCTTATTATTCCTTTTAAAAATATTTTTTTACCTGTATCTGTCAAAACAATCAGACCTGGTTTAAACGTTACAAAGGCTGTAATATCGTCATTCCGGCGGAATCTGTATCTAAATCTAGTTTTTCAATGGTTTCGATGTTTCGAGATCTTTGAATTTGTCATTTCGAGAAGCGGTAGCGACGAGAAATCTTAAAGATCCCTCGCTCTGCTCGGGACATGGATTTCTCTCTGCGGTCGAAATGACAGGAAATAGTCATTATTCAAAGGTTTAGATGTTTCATTGTTCTATACCCCTTGCACAGCTCCGCTCCTTGAGTTACATAACCCGTTGTAAAAATCCTATTGTAATCAGCCTTATTCAAATGAACAGTCGGAAACCTTTCAACATCAGGGGAGTATACGAAGCAATCTTAGTTTAGCAGAAATCGATACAATTTTCATGTTTTTATTACTATTTATCAGCATAAGGTATAAT
>MHEF01000083.1:322-3222 GCA_001805125.1 Nitrospirae bacterium RBG_13_39_12 | reverse complement strand
TATATGATAAATTATCGATCATTAAATCGGGACACCCACCTAGCCTCTCCCTAAGAGGGGAGTAAGCATAGGCTTGAAGCTCTTCTGCGGGAAAGCCGGCAAGGGAACTAATGGCCCGTTCGGCGACCGGGCCCTACTGAAAGATTTTCTCTAATGGTTTTGCAGTGTCCGCTCCCCGAGCGGACCGGAATATTTCATGCATCATATGATGTTAACGATATTTTATTTGAACATAGGCGTTCCCCTAAGAGTAGGCAAAGTGAACTCTCCCCGCCTTAAAAGGCGGGGCTTCACGATCGACATCATTTTATAAGACCTTTGAATAATGCCTTTTGCCGTCATTCCCCGGCTTGACCGGGGAATCCAGAGAGTCCTTGAAAACACTGGATCCCCCGGTCAACCCTTCGACAATGCTCAGGGCCATGAGCATGTCGAATGGGCCGTGGGATGACGATATTACAACTTTTGTAACGTTTTTCTAAGGTCTCTTTATGATGCCGATTTATATGGATAAATTCTATTATTCAGCATTCATCCCCGCTTTGAAAAGCGGGGTATTCTGCTAATATTTCATAAAGAAAAGACTGGAATGACAGATTATGGAATTATGGATTAAATAAAGCATGGCTATAAAAACAGATAATAGAGCGATCTTAATATATTACCTGCTGTTTTTCAGTGTATTATCTTGTCTTACGTCATGCGGCACGATTTTACTTCCCTACAAGATCGTCAAAGGGACTGTAAAGGCCACCTACAAGGTTACGAAAACCGTCACCAAGGGGGCTTTGGGAACAGTGGAGGTTGTTTATGATATCGGGGGTTTCACCTTTAAGGTAGTTGCAGCTCCTCTTAGCTGGCCCTTTACGAATGACGGCCTGGAATCCATAGATGGTCTCCCTCCGAAAGAGGCCATCCGGAAAGGAAGGGTTAAAAACTCTCCATATGTGGTCAACGGAAAGAGGTATGTACCAATGTCATTAAAGGAGGCTGAGACATACAGTGAAAAAGGCATCGCCTCATGGTATGGATATGAAACCCGAAATAAGAAGGGGGGCCATATGACAGCAAATGGCGAGGTCTTTGACCCTGAAGGCTTAAACGCGGCCCACAAATATCTGCCTCTCCCGTATTATGTAAAGGTGACAAACCTGGAAAACGGGAAATCCATTATAATCAGGGTCAATGACCGCGGCCCATTTGTCGCCGGACGGATAATCGATCTCAGCGCCGGGGCGGCTAAAAAGCTCGGTTATTACAATAGAGGAACGGCAAGGGTATTGGTAGAGACCATCGAGGTCGAAAACGCGTAGATACCCCCTGACAGGCCCTTGGAACTCCGCCCTTCGGATCAGGCAGATACTAAAAAATCATTCGGTAATCCTGCGGTTTGACATACAAAGCAAGATTCTCCATATTCCACCAACCAAAAAGCGTTTTCTTATCAACTGTCCTGTATGTGATTGCCGGGAGGGGGTTTCAGCAGAGTCGCGGGAACTAGAGAAGGAAGAAAAAGAGTCGCTGAAGATTTTAATGCCGATTAAAATATGAAGATAATAACAGACTGATCTAATTTCTTATCGCCTATATCTGGAACTGCTCTGTATAGCCTGGTACAAGCGTTCCACCAGGGCTTGATTGTAACCGTGAGAGGTCATGTTGGCGGTAATGCGTCCTCTGATGGGGAAGCCGAGGAGGTAGAGGTCTCCGATAATGTCCAATATCTTGTGGCGCACGAATTCGTCGGGATAACGGAGCTCCGTATTGATGACCTTGCCGTCGTACATGATGATATGGGAATGGAGATACCCGCCACCGACCTTCCCGAGCTTCTGGGCCATTTCGATATTCTCAAATGTGTTGAATGAACGAGCAGGCGCTATTTCCTCCGCAAAAGATCCTCTTTCAGGATTGAAAGTGAGAATCTGTTCACCTATGGGCGGAGGGTAGTCAACCCTCATCGATATTTCAAACCCCTCAAAGGGTTCCGCATAGAGATGCTTTTCATGCCTCTCCTCGTTTCCCACCCCGATCTTCTGGCGGATGACGGCAACCTTGGTGAAGGCCGGCTGTTCGTTAATACCTGCCTGTGCTATGAGGTCGCAGAAGTCCTTGGCGGAGCCGTCCGTATTCGGCACCTCGTCGTCAACCTTTATGAGCGCGTTGGTTATGCCGTACATGGAAAGAACCGCCATCAGGTGTTCAACAGTGCGTACCTGTTGTCTGCCGTTGCCCAGGGTAGTGGAGTTGGCAGAGAAGCTCTTTGATGAGAAAGTCTGGGAAAAGTCTCTTAAGGAGGTGATATGTCCACGGATGGTTCGACCGTCGAGAGTTTGAAAGACGATCCCTTCATTGGTCCCCAAGGGACTCAGGATTATACCTGTGTTACGGCCGCTCAGAAGCCCTATACCGTTAAGCACAACATTCCCTCTGAGGGTGCGTTGAGGTTCGGGGGAATCCACAACCTCCACCATGCCGGGAGGCATCAAAAGTTCGGAACTGACGATCTCATGGTTCGTATCCGAAGGCAAGGTCTCGCCTCTCCTGGAAAGTCGATGCTTAAGGGCGGACTTCACCTTGTCGAGTAAAACCTCCATATGCAGCGGTTTTTCCAAAAAATCGTAGGCACCGGCCTTTATGGCGGAAACCGCCGCATCGATGCCGGCATGTCCGCTCATCATAATGATTGGGAGTGCAGGGAATCGGTCATGCAGACGCTTCAGAAGCTGTAAACCGTCTATGCCTGGAAGCCAGATATCCAGCATGACGAGAGATGGCTCCATTGTATCGAGTTTCTGCCAGAAGGTCTCCGCATCAGGAAATACGATGGCCTGATATCCCTCGTCCTTCAGGATACCCACTACTGTGGAACAGATGGAAAATTCATCGTCTACTATACA
>MHEF01000083.1:0-260 GCA_001805125.1 Nitrospirae bacterium RBG_13_39_12 | reverse complement strand
ATGGCAATATCGCATTATGCGGATGACAAATAATACAGATTTATTTATCAAGCTATATATCAAAAAAATCAGAGAAAAGCAACGTTGTGATTTTATTCTTTAATCCAACATTTTGGCAGAGTTCATATCTTTATAAATATTGATTCTATGAATTAGCTAATATTCAATAAAAAAAGGCTTCCAATATTATAAATTGATGAAAGCCTTTTTCTTATTGGGATATTACTTATTAAGAAGCCCAAAAGTCTTGTTCACTGGCG
>MHEF01000082.1:8711-9175 GCA_001805125.1 Nitrospirae bacterium RBG_13_39_12 | reverse complement strand
GTTATCCCGAGTGCAAGAAATTTTCCGAACTCATCCCTTGCATTCGTCGCAATATGGAGACCTCTTAGTATTAAAACGATATAAAAGGACACAAGAACGAAGCTTCCAAAGAACCCCCATTCCTCGGCAAAGACGGCAAATACGAAGTCTGTATGTTTTTCAGGCAGGAATCTGAAGGGTCCCTGGGTGCCGTTCAAGTAGCCCTTTCCAAAAAATTTACCTGAACCCACAGTAATCTTTGATTGGCTTATATGATATCCTATCCCAGTTGGATCTGCTCCGGGTTCCAGAAAGGCAATAAGCCTGCTTTTCTGATAGTCTTTCAGTCCTTCCCATAGGATATTGCCAAGGAATGGTAAGGATATCAAACCTATAATTACAAGAAGCACTATTATTTTCCTGTGGAGTCCTTTTGCAAGAATTAAGGAGAAAAAGACTATGAGAGTAATTAGTCCTGTCCCCAG
>MHEF01000082.1:8324-8575 GCA_001805125.1 Nitrospirae bacterium RBG_13_39_12 | reverse complement strand
AACTCCGACGGTTGAAAAGTGATGGGTCCAATATTTAGCCATCTCTGCGCACCCATCCCAACCTTGCCTAAGATAAACACGATTATGAGCAGAGTGATGCCTACCACAAAAAGAAGTGAGGAAAATCTACTGAGCCAAACATAGTCAAAGCTGACCATTATGAACAGGGCTATAACACCTATTATGAGCCATAGGGTTTGCTTTAAATAAAATTGGGAAGTCTCGCCTTCCACGAGCGGTCGCGTGGCACT
>MHEF01000082.1:6887-8241 GCA_001805125.1 Nitrospirae bacterium RBG_13_39_12 | reverse complement strand
CTATTCGTAACATTTCAGTTTTTATTCATGTATTTTGGATTCTTGAAATATCCTTCAATCGCTTTTTTCGCAATTGGTGCCGCAGCCCCTCCACCGTGACCGCCGTGCTCCACAAACACTGAAAGCGCTATCTCTGGCTTTTCAGCAGGGGCAAAGGCAACGAACCATGCATGGTCCCGGAACTCTTCCGTTTGGGACCGAGCGCTTCTCCTCATTGCGATAACTTGGGCTGTGCCCGTTTTGCCGCAAATGGTTACCAACTCCGACTTTGCAACCCAGCCAGTCCCGCCCTGCTCATTTACAACCCCAGCAAGTGCGCTCTTTACCGCTTCAAGACTTTCCGGTCTTGTTCTTATTTTTCCTGCCAGGGCCGGAGTGGCATCTACCAGCAATGTTGGCCTGTAAAGATTTCCACCATTTGCTACAGCACCCATCATGACTGCCATCTGTATCGGCGTTACAGAAACATATCCTTGTCCTATCGCTGTATTAAAAGTTTCACCCAAGTACCATTTCTGTTTCTTCTTTTCTTCTTTCCATTTTGTGTTCGGTATTATGCCTTTTCGCTCTTGGACAAATTTAAAGCCTGTTTCTTTTCCTAATCCAAAACTCGAAGCATAGTCATATATTCTATCTACGCCGAGGCGCTTACCTACCTCATAAAAATATACATCACAAGATTCCACTAATGCCCTGTGCAATGATATCACACCGTGCCCTTCTTTGCGCCAGCAACCAAAATGCCAAGCGCCATAGTTAATTCCGCCCCGGCATTCCACCCTTGTCTCAGGAGTGATGACACCTTCTTCAAGGCCAGCAATTGCCATGATGATTTTGAATGTTGATCCCGGTGGATACTGACTTTGGAGTGCTCTGTTTAGCATAGGTCTTTTCTTATCCTGTGTAAGCGCTATCCAGTCTTCATAACGTATCCCTCTTGCAAAGCGGTTTGGATCAAAGGAAGGTTTGCTTACAAGTCCTAAAATTTCACCTGTATCGGGTTTGATAGCAATAAGGGCACCTGGCCTTTCTCCAAAGGCTTCCTCCGCTTCTTTTTGGAGATTGATGTCCAAACTCAGCCTGATATCCCTCCCCTTTGTAGGTGTTCTCTCTTCTAATAATCTAATCTCTCTTCCAAGAGAGTCAACCTCTATGACCCTCTCACCCGGGATGCCTCTCAGAGATCTATCAAAGAGCATTTCAGTACCCCATTGTCCTATGAACGAATTGGCAGGCACGTCCCTGAAGGAAGGGTCTTTAGATTGAGCCGGATTTAGTTTTCCGAGATAGCCTATCAGGTGTGATCCAATGTCACCATAAATATATTCCCTGCTTGCTTCGGCTTCAATAATAA
>MHEF01000082.1:6106-6805 GCA_001805125.1 Nitrospirae bacterium RBG_13_39_12 | reverse complement strand
AATGATCCTTAGTCTATTGCTTTCAGAGAGTTCTCTATATTTATTCCCTTGCAACACTTGTAATTGCCATAACCTCATGATCACAATGAGGAAGATGGCAATCACGACATATCCTATCCTGAAAATTCTCTCGGATTCCTTATTCACCATTGCTTTTTGTGTCTAAAATCGTATGAGCCTGGTCTCTGGATATTCTGTGGCTTCAATAATAATCCCAACGGAACATTGATAAGAGATTGAACAATAATTTTGAAAGCTACAGCCTTAAAACTGGTTGGCATTCGGTCAAAGAAGCTCCTTGTTGCAAAGACAATGGTGTTGTCAACCATAGTGAGAACTCCGATACCGATGGCACCCAAAAGAGGAGTCCATCTGAAGAAACTTCCGGACATAAAAGAGGAGAAATAACCTATAATGCTTTTGCTCAAAAGGTTAGGCCCGAGGAATGAACCGGAAAGACTGTCTTGAACAGTACCAACAATTGCACCAAGGAACAGCCCTTCAAGTTCTCCTTTCCTTATGCCTGCATAGTAAACCAAAAGAACTGCAAAGTTTGGAGCTACATGAAATATTGATATTCTTTCCTCAATAAAGAAGGTAAAAAGGATTACCCCTGTCCACAAAATGTACTTGATCATCTAATGATTGCTACCTCTTCGACTTTCGTATCGTCAGCAAAGGGGGTTACCTCAATGTCTT
>MHEF01000082.1:2293-6067 GCA_001805125.1 Nitrospirae bacterium RBG_13_39_12 | reverse complement strand
AACCAACAGGTACACCCTCTGGAAACAAGGAGTCGAGGCCGGATGTTACCACCGCAACACCTAACTTTACTACTTCTTCTTGAGGGATGTATTTTAGTTGACACTTTCTGAGGCCGGTGCCCGAAAGAATTCCTTCTCTTCTGCTTTCCTGAAGTCTCACAGCAACCGAGAAATTCAAATCTGTAAGCAGTAGTAGGGATGAGGACGAAGTGGAAACTGCCACAATCTTCCCCACAAGACCCTTCGGAGTGATTGCAGACATATCTTTTGTAACACCGTCGACGTACCCTTTGTCAAGAATGAACATATTTGACCACTGGTCGGCACCTCTTGAGATAACACGGGCGCCTGTAACATATCTCTGCTCTCTCTCCTTTAGAGATAGGAGATCCCTTAATCTTCTGTTTTCAACCAGAATCTCCTGATACTTCTGCCGTTCTTCAAGAAATCTTCTGAGTTCAGCTCTTAATCTTGTGTTTTCCTCTTCCCTGATAAACATCCTTTTAAAGGGGGAAGTAGCTGTGTCTCTTATAGAATTCACGACGATATGGAGACTGGTTAATGTATCATTCAGGAATCTCAACGGCATGAGGTGTTCCCTTCTGCTCTGGTAAGTCATCAAACCGATGGAAAGGATAATAAAGAGAAAAAGCAGGAACTTTTTTTTGGGCATTACTAATTGATTGCTACCCGTCTCAGCAAATCCAAATCGTCGAGCATCCTTCCTACTCCCCGAACAACAGCCGTAAGGGGATCATCTGCCACAGTGACAGGAAGCCCCGTTTTTTCCCGTATGAGTGCATCGAGTCCTCTGAGAAGGGCACCGCCACCAGCGAGGACGATTCCTCTGTCCACGATGTCTGCAGCGAGTTCAGGCGGGGTATTTTCAAGAATCACTTTTATCGTATCAAGTATGCTATTAACAGTCTCTACAAGGGCTTCACGGATTTCTTCTTGTGTAATGGTTAATGTTTTTGGGATTCCTGAAATAAGATCCCTTCCCTTTATTTCCATTGTCAATTGGTCAGGCCTTTTATCAGAGTGTTGTAATTCTTTTCTTTCATGGACGCCCGGTGAAAACTCAATGACTTCACTGTCTGCGGGCTTGTACTGCCTGCTCAGAACGAGCTCATTGTCCTTTGCATAGGCAGCAGATCCTATTTCAATCTTTATCTGTTCTGCTGTCCTGTCTCCTATCATGAGGCTATATCTGCGTTTGATATAGGCAATAATATCCTCATCCATCTTATCTCCTCCTACCCGAACAGCCTTGCTGTATACAACTCCGTCGAGGGAAATAACAGCAATGTCAGTTGTGCCGCCCCCTATGTCGACAATCATATTGCCTGACGGCTCGCCCACGGGGAGCCCGACTCCTACTGCAGCAGCCATGGGTTCTCCAACAAGATAAACCTCTCGTGCCCCGGATGCCTGCGCAGCATCTTTGACGGCCCTCTGCTCGACTTGTGTGATGCCGGAAGGTACCCCAATGATTACCCTTGGCGAAACAAAACTCCTCCTATTATGGACCCGTTTTATAAAGTATTTAAGCATCTCCTCTGTTGCATCAAAGTCGGCTATAACACCGTCCTTCAAAGGTTTTATAGCGATGATGTCAGCGGGAGTCTTTCCCAACATCTTTTTCGCTTCAACCCCTACGGCTATCAGTTTCTTATTGTCTCTTCGTATCACGACAACTGAAGGTTCGTCACATATAATGCCCTTGCCCTTGACAAATACGAGCGTGTTCGCTGTTCCGAGGTCTATGGCAAGGTCATTTGAAAACCATCCAAGAATATTATGAAGCATTCAACCTCCCTGTTAATGTCTCTGTGTCAGTTGTTGTTGCCACTACCCTTGTTTTTGCGATCTCATCGCCGAGACGCATTCCGTTCTTGCTCCCCAGCAGAATAATGAACTCAAGGACCATTGCGATTACTATGAATACCCATCCAAACCAGGGTATCTTATAAAGAAGGTATCCAAGTCCGAAAATACTATTTCTGAGTATCGAATCTCTGAATGAACAGGGCTTGTCAGCATCTGCTGATACGACCCTAAGCCCAATGATCTTTTTCCCAAAGCTTCTTCCATCAAAAAGGCCATCACCGATCAAAAGGTAAGCAAGGCCTGCGAAGAAGCCAGCCCTAGGGATTACCTCTGCTGCGGCAGCAATTATGATAAAGTCAAGGGTTTTGGCGATTGCTCTGAGGAGCAAACTTGCCCTTTTTACGTCCCCAGACATTCGAAATACTAACAAAAGATTTCCAAATTTTCAAGGTCACCATAGTTGTGGGTTTGCACAGTTTCTTGAGTTTGCTCGGTTTTTTGTGTTATAACCCGAGGGACTCGATGAAACTCAAGAAACCTGATAAACTCAGCAAACCGAAAATGGAAATTATTCTTGCAACAAGGAATAAAAAGAAGATTGAAGAAATAAAGCGAGTCATCGGGGATATGCCGGTCTCGGTCATGACAATTGATGACTTTCCAGAATGCCCTGAGGTCAAAGAAGAAGGAGTTACATTTCAGGAGAATGCCGTAAGAAAGGCCATGGCTGTCGCACAATGCACCGGCAAGCCTTCCTTAGCAGATGACTCCGGGCTTGAGGTGGATAGTTTGAGTAACGCTCCGGGCGTATTCTCTTCAAGGTATGCCGGTGAAAGCGCGACCGATAGAAAGAATATAGAAAAATTGCTGCATGAAATGTGCTCGATTGTTGACGATAAAAGAAATGCGCGGTTTGTTTGTTGCCTGGCCTTGGCGTTTCCGGATGGCAGGGTAGAAATATTTTCCGGGCAGGTTGAGGGCAGGATCGGTAAAGAACCAAAGGGTTCCCTTGGTTTCGGTTACGACCCGCTGTTTTATCCTGAGAGGCATAACAGGACATTTGCTGAGATGCCTGCTGCTGAGAAAGACACCCTGAGCCATAGAGGAAAAGCCCTGAGGAAGTTTCAGGAATATTTACGGGGCAGCTATTTTATATAATTTTAAATTAAAAACTGTAAATTAAAACCCGCTATGTGCTGTGATAAGTAAATTTTATCTATCTATCAAAAATATGAATTTGACCTTGGGGCAACATACTGATTATACTTCCCTGTTTTTAGCACCAGCTACTTTCATTAATTCTTTAAAGTAGTTATCGCACCCAAATATGTTTATATTTTTGTGGTGCTATTCTTATTTTTAGTTTGCTCAAAAAATCTTCATGAAGGGGGAAGACATGAGACTTGTTTTTCTTGGTGCTCCAGGAGCTGGAAAAGGGACTCAGGCAAAAAAACTCGTTGATAAGTATAAGATTCCTCAGATTTCTACAGGGGATATCTTAAGGGCAGCCGTTGCAGCGGGCACCCCGCTCGGAAAAGAGGCTAAGTCTTACATGAACAAAGGTGAGCTTGTGCCTGACAGTGTTGTTATTGGATTAGTCAAGGAAAGAATTGCTCAGGATGACTGCAAAAAGGGTTACATCCTCGACGGTTTTCCGAGAAATACTGCACAGGCAGAGGTCTTGGACAAGGTACTGTCTGAAATGAAAGCCCCTCTTGATGCTGCTGTGGATGTTGATGTTGATAAGGACATCCTCATGAAAAGGTTGACAGGAAGGAGGACATGCAAGAAGTGCCAGCAGATGTACAACGTATATTTTTCTCCTCCAAAGAAAGAGGGTGCATGTGACAAGTGTGGTAGTGAACTCTTTCAAAGAGATGATGATAAGGAGGAAACAATCAAGAGAAGGCTCGATGTATATGACGCCCAGACATTACCCCTTAT
>MHEF01000082.1:2008-2160 GCA_001805125.1 Nitrospirae bacterium RBG_13_39_12 | reverse complement strand
GCAATGAAGGTCTATGGAACCACTGAAGACAAACATCCTGGAGTCAAGAGGACTTATCAGTATCAGGATAAATTCCTTGGTGGAAAGATTACCCTCCTCAACCCTCCGAAGATCAATGAGCCTTTCACAAGATTCTGGCTCACCCCCAAACA
>MHEF01000082.1:1646-1837 GCA_001805125.1 Nitrospirae bacterium RBG_13_39_12 | reverse complement strand
CTCAAAAAGACCCGGCGATTATATTGATGAGGCAATAATCCTTTGCCAGGAGGCGCAAGGTAAACATGGGTACTTCAGAGAAGATATCTTTTTAACCACATGCAGCCTCTGGGATATGCGTTATGCGGGGCCGAGGGAAGCAGTATTCCATGCATGCCTGAGGACCAACCTCGGCTGCACCCACCACATGT
>MHEF01000082.1:0-1633 GCA_001805125.1 Nitrospirae bacterium RBG_13_39_12 | reverse complement strand
CGCTGGTGTTGGAAGTTATTATGATCCGTATGATGCACACAGGATTTTCAATACATTGCCGAAAGGTTCCCTGAATATCACACCTATTTTCAACCTCGATTGGTGGTTCTGTCCTGTTTGTGATGAAGTTACTTATATGGGTCTATGCGGCCACAAGGATAAAAAGGCGTCATTCAGCGGTACCTTAATCAGAAGCATCATCCAGGATGGAGTAAAACCGCCCCGCCGTATCTTCAGGCCTGAGGTTTTTGACATGATCATGGAATGTGCTGAAAAGTACGGCTTCGGCAATGCTTTTGTTACAGAGGATTACTTAAAGAACAGACAGCCGGTATTTACTATCGGACCATTGAAATAAACTGTAATGAAATAATTAGAGGAGGAATAAATATGGCAGAAGAGACCTATCCAATTAACTTGTGGATCAATGAAGAGCGGCTTGAAAAACTTCAGGCTGCGGGCCTTGCAGGTATGTGTAAAGAAGTATTAGCAGGGTTAAAGGTTCTTGCTGTTCCCAACACAGCAGGACAGAGAGACAAGATTTTGAAAATATTCCCTATGGCAAAATTTGATACTGCTACTACAAAAAGTATCGAGCTGCTTCCAAAGACTGTCAAAGACAAGATATTTGACCTTGTTATAGCGAAGAAGTCTTTAACTGTGATGGATGACTTTATTAAATCTGTGGAAAAATGATAACGAAAGGAGGTGGAGAGATTTTACTGTTTCAGTCATTGCACATTCGTTCTAAACTATCAAATAAAAGGAGGTGTGTTTAAATGCCAAGTTTTGTAATTACCGAAAAATGTGATGGGTGTAAGGCTCAGGACAAGACTGCATGTCAGTATATTTGTCCTCACGATCTGATGGCACTCGACAGGGAAAAGATGAAGGCATACAATCAGGAGCCTGAACAGTGCTGGGAATGCTTTAACTGCGTAAAGATCTGCCCTCAGCAGGCAATCGAGGTGAGAGGTTATTCAGACTTCGTTCCCCTTGGATCAAGCACTATCCCGCTGAGAGGAACAGAGGACATCATGTGGACAATTAAGTTCAGGAGTGGATTACTCAAGAGGTTCAAATTCCCTATCAGGACCACTGTTGAAGGTTCTGTTGATCCCTATGCAGGCAAACCAGAGCCTGATTTTGCAACAATTAAGCAGCCTGGTTTGTTTACCAAACCTGCAAGAACTGCATAATTAAGGAGGTGAATATAAATGGAAAAAGAAACCTGTACATTTTCATATTGTCAGAAGCCCGAAGTTACTGAGGTAGAGTGCGACCTTCTCATAATGGGCGGTGGTATGGCTGGTTGCGGTGCAGCCTTTGAGGCATGCCGCTGGGCAAACGCGAAAAAACTGAAGGTTGTTATGGTTGATAAGGCTGCAACCGACAGAAGCGGCGCTGTCGCAATGGGTCTTTCCGCTATCAACACCTATGTCGGCGAGAATAAGGTTGCCGACTACGTGAAATACGTAAGGAACGACCTGATGGGAATCATCAGGGAAGACCTCGTATACGACCTCGGAAGGCACGTTGACGATTCAGTCGAATGTTTCGAAGAGTGGGGACTCCCCATCTGGAAAAAAGGCGATGACGGTTTCTCAATGGACGGTCATCAGGCGAGAGCAGC
>MHEF01000081.1 GCA_001805125.1 Nitrospirae bacterium RBG_13_39_12 | reverse complement strand
GAAAAAGGTCGCCCAGGCTCTCGGTTGTGAGTTACAAATACGCCTTGTACCAAAACACCAATGATGTTTATTCGGAGGGACAAAAGTATAATGAGTACCATAAGCTCTGAGAAAGAAGTTACTGTTGAGCCTGCTACAAGTGTCAATGAAGAATTAAGCCTTGCCTTTTTATAAGGAACCTGGAAACAAATTGATCGGTATGCTATCCCAAAAAACTACGAAGCCTATCTGAACCGTTTTAGTCTCCGAGTATGCAGGCGAATTGAACTGCTTAGCTGCATCGCCGAGAGCTATCTCAACATGTTTAAAAACGAATCTCATCGGACTGTCTAACAACAGCAAGCGACTCTCGACCTCTTTGCGCATGATTATTTCTGCATCCCGATATTTCTTGGCATTGATGGCATCAATAGCGTCTCGAAAAGTGTCATCGTTTTTCCAGAAAGTCTTAACCTCCGAAATGCCCTTAATCAAGTGGGCGCGGTATCTTAGAACCGGAAGAAGTCTGTCGTTATTTGACACCTTGGAGGCAAGAAATAATGCCTCTGCATAATTCTCATCTCTAAAGGAAGTTAGCATCTTCTCGTAGTCGGAAAATCCGCGAATCATGGAGTATGTTAAAGAACCTGAGACTACAGTTAGAATTATAAAAAGAACTCCAATGTAGGCCGAAACTGATAGGATGAGCCTCAAGAAGCGCTTCATTGTCGAGAGGCTGACGATGCGACCACAGCCGCTTGAAAGTAACCAGAGCCACCATACGAACACAATCATCAAAATAAAAAGTAAAGGGACCAGTTTGTAGCCTAAAGGTATCAATGGGGCAAACAACTCGGCAACTGTTTGATAGTGGCCAGATAAAAGGAAGATCCAAAAATTGCGGAAGGATGGTAAAACTATCAAGTCAATCGCCAGTATGACAGCAGCATAAGGGACGTAAACAATACTCGATAAACAGATAACCGTAAAAAGTTTGGTCGCATTTATTTTCCAAAAGAAAACCTTGAGAAGAAAAAGAAAAAGCAGCGTTCCAATAATGTGACTGGGAACCTCTTTGAGGACTTGAAGTGGCAACTTTTGAATGTCCTTCGACCAATATAGGCCTACAAGAAGATCAGCAATGATAAGATTTAGAAATAGAAAGACGCCGGGCAGCATTTTGGTAGTATTCTTGGGATTTAGGGCCTCTGCGAATCCTGTGTTGGGGGTAACGAGCATTGTCCAGAAGGTCTTAGGAAAGCATCCAACTAAGTCGACAATTTCAATCAGCGTTAAATGAAAGTCTTTCGGTCTCATTTACTAACGACCTAACAAGTAATTATCCAATTCTATTCATCTTTCAAAATATTATCATACCAACATTATTTTTAACACGAAGATATTGAAAAATATCAATAGCCTCCGGTTAAAGAACGACAGGAATAACGTCTCTTATTCTTTCAGAAGGTGGTTACTTAGGCGCTTTGATTATCTCATTGCACCGTTTCTTTATCTCGTAAATCTTTAATAGTTTCATGTTCTCATATCTAATAACTCGTAGGTGTTATCGATATCCGCCATTTCATCTCTTTCGCTCTGTTACAAAAAAATTGACAGGAATGATTAAAAAGATTAGATTACAACCAGCAATCACAAATAATATGAGACGATAGAAATGTCCATTCCTGACTATCAGGCTGTAATGTTACCTCTGCTTAAAATCCTTGCAGATGAGCAGGAGCATTCTTTTCGTGACTCAATTGAAAATCTTGCGCAATTCTTTAAACTCTCGGCTGAAGAGAGAAAAGAGCTTTTGCCAAGCGGGCAGCAGAAAGTCTTTGATAATAGAATCGGTTGGGCGCGCACATATCTGAAAAAGGCGGGCCTTATGGAGTCCACAAGAAGAGGATTTTTCAAGATTACTAAACTCGGCTTGGATGCTTTAAAACAAAACCCGCCAGAGATTAATGTAAAGTTTCTTGAGCAATATCCTGAATTCATAGAATTTAAACAAATAAGGAAAGAAAAGGTGTCCTCTGAAATAGAGGAAATCGATAAGCAGTCTCCTGAAGACCTGGTGGTGGCTGGATATCAGAAGATAAGGCAAGAATTAGCTGATGAACTCTTAGCTCAGATCAAGTCCTGCTCGCCTGAATTTTTTGAGAAGCTGCTTGTAGAGCTTCTTGTCAAAATGGGATATGGCGGATCGAGGAAGGATGCCGGCAAGGCAATAGGAAAAACTGGTGATGAAGGCATAGATGGGATTATCAAGGAAGATAAGTTGGGTCTTGACACCATCTACATCCAAGCTAAACGGTGGGAAAATACGGTGAGCCGCCCTGAAATTCAGAAATTCGCTGGAGCCCTTCAGGGCCATCGAGCTAAGAAGGGGATTTTTATCACTACATCCAGCTTTTCAAAAGAAGCTTTAGATTTTGTATCGAAGATAGATAGTAAAATTATCCTTATAGATGGCGAGCACCTTACCCAGTTGATGATTGATTATGATATCGGCGTTTCAAAAATTGCATCCTATGATATTAAAAAAATCGATACCGATTATTTCCTGGATTAAAGTACATGGGAAAATACGATTATCTAAAAATCCTAAGGAAGACAAAAGCAAGAACTCGGCATATTTGTTACAAGTGTGAGACTGTCATACCGTCTGGTGAGATTTACTATAAAGAACACATTCAAGATGCTTTCCTGCATAGTTTGCATGCTAAGAAATATTGCGCATCATGTTATGAAAGACATGGCGTAAATCTATTTACACAAAAATAATAAGAGCGGTAAGCAAGTTGTAGATTTTAACCAGTAATAATGCAGATTGATAGCTATTCTAAGTTACTTTTGTGTTTTTGCAGACATTAAGTAAATATTAGTCATGATAGAAGAAAAACATATAGAAGATGTTGTCAAGGGTTATAGACGTTCTGAAGAAAAACTAAGTAAGTTATTACGCGACGAGAAAATAGACATCGAAAAAATTAACACGTCATTGATTGCTTTAAAGAATAACAGAAAAGTAATTAAATGCCTCTTTAAAAACAACCCTTCTCTCGAAATACGTAATCCTGAAACAAGAGAATTAATTAGGAATGTTAGGAATAACAAGGATTCTTATTTTGACCTCATAGAGATACTTGCTAAGAGAATTTTGCAGGCATTAATGATTCAAGAAATGAATATTGAAGACATTAATAGACTATTGGAAGGTTTTAAATATAGATCTCCTCTTTCAAAATATAAAATATGCGAAGGATCCGTCATTGAAACTGATTATCCTCCAATTATTGGTGAGCAATTAATTCAACGTATTAAGGAAGAAAAAAACCCTGAACTGTTAAGAGAACTCATTGATGAAATTAAAGACGAGCAAGTCGAAGATTATAATGAAGATTGGCTGAATGAGTTTGCTGATCAATATGATTTGCCAATTATCCATTACGGCGTTTGATAGCTGGGGCGATAATCTCCAGCAGAGAGATTCCATCTAAAATAATAAAATTGTTTGATGAAATGAGAGACTGTTACATGTTTGGTCTTTATAACAGCACAATTATATTCTGTCGAGCAATTTTGGAAGAATGCCTTAAACAGCATTACGAGAATACAAATCCTAACGTTCCAACAGAGGAAATAGAGAATATGCAACTCTTCGAATTATTGAAAAAAGTAAATTTGCCCAAAGAATTAAAAAAAGAAGCACATGAGATCAGAAAAAAAGCTAAAAATATTTTACATAGAGCACAAATTCAAAATTCATCTGAAATTCAAGAAAATGCATTGTCTGCGATAAGATCAGTGACATTAGTTGTAGAAAATCTTTTTATCTAATATTGGAATCGGTCTAAAATGAATTGATATTCGGAAAGGAAGATTTTGGAAATGAAATTGTCTGGTGCTGCGCAGTGGAGGAGGCATGGATTTTGACATGGGTGAAAACCTAATCTGACGGTCAATAAACATGCCGGTTTTAACAATGGCGTCTGGAACAAATACACGGGGCCGTAGCAAGATGATAGGCAAAATGGAATTGAATAAAATTAAGGGGTTAGCCTATCGGCAACGATCTGATTCTTATTCTATTGTCCTCAAAGACTACGATGCTTCCTGCAATCAATGCGTCTTTTATTTTCTGGATGTGTGCGAGCAACAACGATAGCTGTGAAGGGGGTTGTTTATCGGTACATCTAAAAAGTATCACAGACGGCTTAGAATACTGCCGCAGAGCAAGCAGTGTTCCGAAGCCAGTGTCAGCGGATATAATTATTTGATCATTTTTAAAAGCAGATTCAAAAATGACTGAATCAGATGCAGAATGTAATCCAATATGGCTTCAAAGCCTGCTTTTTGAAGTCCTTCTGCGATTATAGGGGAGAGGGCATTGTCGATTAGAAACTTCATGCACTAACGAGGGGAATCTGGCGTTCCTTTACAGCCTCTGCAGCGTAAAACAATGCCTCACGAATATCCTCTGGCTCAAGGTCAGGATAGGCTTTTAGAATATCTTTTTCTGTCATGCCATTTGCTACCATGCCGACAACTGTAGCTACAGGTATACGTAATCCTCTTATACAAGGCATGCCACCCATTTTATCGGGCTCTATGGTAATACGTGTAAACTTCATACTCTTTCCCTCCCATCAAGCCATTTACAATACATTGTGGCTTTATTATACCAAAGATTTTTTTATGAAGTGCCGCCGGTGCTACAATATTTCAAAACTCTTTCTCTCCTTGCTCTCTTTAATACTCATGATATAATTATTAACAGTTTCATAATAGTAAAGACATAGATAATCCCCCTCACCCTTGCCCTCTCCCTCCGGGGGGAGAGGGGATTATAGCTGGTTCCTACCCCTTGAGAGGGTAGGGTTGGAGAGGGTGAAATGTCAATACTATTTTGAGACCGTTAATATATTACTGATGTAATAAAAAAGGGAGAGACCTTATGGGAAAAGAAATAAAAATGGCTTATGATGATGAGGGAGATGTTCTGGATATTTCAATCGGAGATCCTGAAAAGGCTATTTCAAAGGAAGTTGAAAAGGATCTCTTTCTTAGGGTTAACCCTGGCAGTGGTGAGGTGGTTGGTTTTTCTATTCTAAATTTCAGAAAATGGTTTAAAGATACAAAAGACATTAAGACTCTTCC
>MHEF01000080.1:8089-20662 GCA_001805125.1 Nitrospirae bacterium RBG_13_39_12 | reverse complement strand
CCCTCTTAAAGTCCGATAACAGACAGAAAATCCCTTATTTAATTATTCATGGACAGGTCATATGGCCAACCTATTCCTTAAGTTTATCTGTTTTTAGCCTTTTTATCTCTGTAATCAAGTCCTTTGAACTTATAACACGCTTCTTTCTTAATAAAATAACAAGTGCCTCCTGGGTAAGGATATTCCTTTTCATCAGTTTTCTTCTTTCGCCTAAATTAATATATCCCGATGCTACTAATGATTTAATCAGGGTCTTGAAGTTTCCTTCCAATGCCTTTACCTTTTTCCCCAGACTGTTTATATATTCTTTCTGTTCTTCAATCTGTTGGTCAAGATTAGTCAGCATCTGCAACACATTGGTTGTGCTTAGCAGAATTTCGTCCTTTATAGTTCCTGTCTGTGCATTTTCATTTAAAATCTTATCAACTAATATTTTAAATTCTTCTTTTTTGCTCACATCTTCACCTTTTAGTATTAAATTAACTACATTCTATAATCATAGTATCCCCTTAGACATATTTATAGACAACTCTATGGGGGGGGCATACACAGACAAGAGTATGGCAAGTACTGTCCGGGAATAAGTGCTTTAATGTTCATTCTGTGTAGTACAAAGGTCTTAATTGTAAAATGGCATCCTCTGTTAACACGCAACCTGGATTTACAATATAGTTACAAAAATACTTAAACTCTACTACAGCTAATATACTAAAAATACTGAAATATTGTGTATATTTTTACAGAAATTAATAGAATTTCTTGAACACATCTCATTTATTTTCAATGCTTTTTCTTTCCAACATAAAATCCAAAATATTTTTCAAAAGCATTATTACTTTTTAATTTTAAATAGTTACGTCTTTGTGTAATAAAGCCTGGTTCCTGCATACATGGCAATTACAAAAATTATGTGCAGAAAGGCATGATTATTGCTTCACCTAAAAAAGGAGGATAAGGCAATGCTAAATTGTCAAGCAGAGGTAACAGGTTACAGACGGGTTCAGGCTATTATGAAAGCCATTAACGACATCGCAATTCAGTATGGCCTTCCAGAATGGACTCTTATAATGTTTGACAGCCAGCTTGGAGAGGATTTTGAGATTATTTCGAACATGGAAGACGAATTGTCTCTGGCACCATTCAAGCAGATTCTGTTAAGAATGGTTAAGATGTGTGGTCAATTTGAACACAATGGCAGGTTGGATAGCTGAAAATCTGTTTGCGCAGCTTGAGGACAAGATATTGTACTGATAGGACTTGTATGCCTTACAAGCCGCTATTCTGTTAAAAGTATATTTTTTGTTTTAAACAATACGGCTTAGATAGAATTCAAAAGCATGCTGATTAATCTTCCCTGATTTTTCTTCATTAATTATTATCATATCAGCAGGTCTCTAGTTTTTAAGACCATTTCAGTTTATTCTTGTCAAACAAATTACCGGGTTCCCGATTCTGTCTTCTTCTGTTTTTTATTGAACATCAATTACAAAGCATTCTTTTTTCTTGATATTAACCAAGTAAGCTGGATATTATTGCTAGGGTAAGATATACTTTAGAAACATAAGAGTTCTTTTTAAAAAATAATAAGTAATGTCACTAACAATAAATTAAAAAATGTCTTTTCAGTTAGTATCTTACTAAAATTAGAAGTTTATTCGATATCTTACACCTTTTAATATAAATCGGGGGTTCAGAAATGAAGAGGAACAGAACATTCGTTATATTTGCAGTTTCCCTATTTTTTCTTTTTATATTAGGGAACGTAACAATAATAGATCTTTACACAAACTGGCTTTTCTTCAATGAACTCAACTATTCAGGTGTCTTCACAAAAATTCTGTCCACCAAGATTATCCTTGCTACATTATTTAGTCTTTTTTCTATCGCTTTTATCTTAATTAATGTAATTACTGCAAACAGATCAAATTTCTCACCAATTAATCTGATCTTGAATGAGCAAGCAAAGATTTCACTAAACATTGAGATGCTAAATAAGTGGGTTAAGCCTTTAAGTTTGATTTTGGGAATAATATCAGGTTTATTCATTGGCATTGGGGTCAGTTCTATATGGCAGGAAGTCTTAACTTTTCAAAACCGTATTAATGTAGGGATAAGTGATCCTATCTTCAGTAAGGACATAGGATTTTATCTTTTTGAACTCCCACTATTTGAATCCATTAAAGGTTTTTCAGGTTTTTTAATCACAGCAACGCTCTTTATTGTGTCGCTGAATTATCTTCTCAGGGGAGGCATTGCCTCAAGAGAAAAAAATATATTAATCGATAAAAAGATCAAAAAGCACCTCGGAATCCTTGCCGGATTACTCATTATAAATACAGCCATCGGCTTTTATCTCGACCAGTACAATCTTCTTTTTTCAAAACATAGCATAATCTTTGGAGCAGGATATGCGGATATCCATGCAAGGTTCTTTATTTTACGACTCCTGATTGTCCTTACACTTTTGAGCGGTGTTCTGTTAATCCTAGGGGTTTTTAAGGGTTCATGGAAAATGGCGTTCTTGCCGTTGGGTCTTACAGCAATTGTATATGCAGTTGGCTTTATGATATACCCTGCCCTACTACAGAATCTGAAGGTCACACCCAATGAACTTGTACTTGAGAAGGAATTTATAGAGCACCATATTAAATTCACCAGGTTTGGTTATGACCTGGAGAGGATAGAAGTCAGGCCGTTTGACGTTTCCTACAATCTGACAGCTGAAGATATTGAAAAAAACAATGCTACCATTAAAAACATCAGGTTATGGGATGATGCACCTCTCCTCAGGACTAACAGTCAGCTCCAACAGATAAGAACATACTATAAATTTAACGACGTCGACAATGACAGATATAATATTGATGGTCAATATATGCAGATTATGTTGTCTCCGCGGGAATTATCCTACGATGACCTTCCCAGTAAGTCTTGGATTAATGAAAAAATAGTTTTTACCCATGGCATTGGAATCACAATGAGCCCTGTCAGCAGAATCTCAAGGGAGGGACTGCCTGAATTCATTGTCAAAGACATACCTCCTGTATCCTCTGTAGATATAAAGATAACAAGGCCGGAGATATATTTTGGTGAACTTTCAAGCGATTATGTAATTGTAAAGACAAAGGTTCCGGAGTTCGACTACCCGACCTCTGAAGGAAACATACATACTTCATACGAAGGCAGCGGTGGTGTAGAAATATCATCCTTCCTGAAAAAGTCCGTTTTCGCCATGAAGTTTAATACTGCCAAATTTATTCTTTCGTCTGATATCACCCCTAAAAGCAGAGTTCTATATAACAGAAACATTATAGACAGGGTTCGCCGCATAGCACCATTCCTTCTTTATGACTCAGATCCTTATATTGTAGTATCTGAAGATGGCAAATTGTTCTGGATTGTAGATGCATATACAATATCTAACAGAGTCCCTTATTCAAAGCCATTAAATAAAAACATCAATTACATGAGAAATTCCGTTAAAGTTTTGGTGGATTCTTATAATGGTTCAGTTAAATTTTATGTGAGTGACCCTGAAGATGTTATTATTAAGGTTTATAGCGCTATTTTTCCTGAGCTTTTCAAACCAATGTCAGAAATACAAGATGACCTAAGAAAACATGTAAGGTACCCAAAGGGTTTTCTTCAGGTACAGGCAACAATGTACTCTACTTTCCATATGACCGATCCGAAGGTTTTTTATAACAAGGAGGATTTGTGGGAAATACCCGCTTACAGCGATAAGACTATAGAGCCCTATTACACAATAATGAAACTTCCGGAAGAGAAAAAAGAAGAATATATTTTACTTCTACCGTATACACCTTCCAAAAGAGATAATCTTGCAGCATGGCTTTCAGCAAGGTGTGATGAACCTGAATATGGAAAATTAATCGTCTATACATTCCCAAGGGATAGACTCGTATTTGGTCCCAGACAGATCGATGCCCGTATCGACCAGGATTCATACATATCTCAGCAATTAACTCTATGGGGACAACGCGGCTCTCAGGTCATAAGAGGAAGTCTTCTTGTAATCCCTATAGAAAGCTCACTTTTATATGTTCAGCCTTTATATCTGGCTGCTGAAGACAAGGGAGGATTGCCGGAAATGAGGAGGGTTATACTTGCCTATGAAAACAACGTTGTTATGGAAGAAAACCTTGAACTCGGTCTTCAGCGGTTGTTCGAAAGAAGAGGTGCTTTTTCTACCAGAGAAAAGGTAACCGAAGATATCAGGGGGTCTATTAATGAACTTGCAAAAGAGGCTATGCGGACATTTGAAAGGGCAAATGAACTCCTGAGGCAGGGAGATTGGACAGGTTATGGCGAACAGATTAAAAAACTAGGACAGATACTGAGAAAGATGTCAAAATAAAAAACAAGCAAAATATTTTTAGAGGTTTTAGAGCAAAATAATATTTAGAAAATTCCACAAAAACAATGAACAGTAAATTAAAAAAAATAAAGTGGGTAGAATCCACGATAAATGCCTCGGCTTAGCTGACCCCGCGAAACCATCCATTCTGATGGCGCCAGTCGTGGGATACTGAACTGTCTCTTTTTTATCAAAGCTTTCGAGTTTAGCGTTTGTGTCAAAAAAGATATATTCCTCGCTGACAATATACTCTCCTGGAGAATCCATTTTACGCTCCATGGCCCTTGCCTGAAAATAACGAAGTTTAAGTTTTAACTGTATCCTCATTGAAGAAATAACCCAATAAATACAGATGGTTTCACCAACAATCACAAATAACATCGAGGAAATTAATCCTAAAACAGATGAAAAAAGGCTTTGATTAATCCTGAGATAGAACATAAGACTGATTGTAATAAAAAGAACAATCAGATTAAAGAAAATGTAAATTAATTCCGACCATGCCAAACGGTTTTCCACGGCAGAAATTAATCTGAGCAAAGCAAGATATTTTTTTAATGTTCCTGAATCAGTGTTATGTTCCATATTATTCATATTCTCTGATTTTGAATATTATTACATTATTCGTTTCAGAAGTAAATATAATCTTTAAAGTCAACAACAGTCATAATTGACATCAATTCTATAAGTGAAAAACCTTTCTAAAAAATATACATATTTAAAAGTTGGAGTAAAGAGATCTGAGTTTGACGAGCATTTCAAGAAAATGACCATATAAAGTCATACATTAAACTTTATGTAACATTAATGAAGCATTAGGGCAAAGAGTTTTTAGAAAAATGAAAAAAGTTTACATAAATATAAGATAAAACAAAAATCTTGATTATTTTTCAGTTGTTATATTTTGAAAATTTATTTCACCCAATGCCCTGGAATCCAGCGTCCGCCTTGCCCACGATGTCCGGGTACCCAATGTTTTCCAGGAGTTGGTGAGCCTGCCCAGTGGCCCGGAATCCATCTATTCCCCCGCCAGTGGCCCGGGACCCAGTTAGTGCCTTCACCTGGTGATGGCACAACCTTCCAGTGGCCGGACACCCATCCATTTGCAGACCAATGTCCTGGTATCCATTCGGAACCATGTGGCGGATTTGCCGGGTCTATAAGCCACTTTCCATTTCTCCAGATGTAAGGACCATCTCCTGGAGGGGCAACGACTAATATCCATTCTCCGCCAATCTCTACCCAATATTTGCCAGGTGGGGGAGGTGCAGATGGCAACGCTAAAGCATACCCACTTAAAAAGACAAGTAATGATAAACATAAAATTGCTGTACATATGATTCTTTTCATAATATCCCCCTTTTCTTTTTGCAAAGCTTTTAACGAATAATATTTTTTATGTTTTCATTCCAATATCACATTTTTTGTTTACTTTATAAACAATTATTTATTCAAAGAGATTTGCAGATATAATTTAAAAAATTATATCAAAAAATTGTTTACATGTCATTACATAATTTTTTGTATAAACAAAAAATATTTACCGTGCGGTAAGTATGGTCCTATTATGATAGAATAGGTCAATTGAAAATGCTGCTGATTCATGCTGAATTATTTAATAAAAGTAATATTGTATTTATTGATACATATTATGATGAGAGATAAAAATGCATATTAAATTATCAACAGGTAAGATTCTCAATATAACAGATGGTGAAAGTCTGCAACAGGCATTAAAAAGGCAGAATATATACCTTGTTTCTTCATGCGGTGGGAAAGGTATATGTGGTAAATGCCGCATCAAGATTCTTGAAGGAAAATACAGGACTGAATCCACGGGAAAACTTGACACACGTGAAACAGATTCAGGTATAGCGCTTGCATGCCAGACATTCCCATTGGAAGATGTCATCATTGACATCCCAAAGGAATCACGGCTCATTGTTGGAGACAAAATAGCACTGTCAAAATCACAGGATATTCTTGAACTCTTTCACTCTTTCGATGCTGCTATATCTCCAATTGTAAAGCAGATTACACTAGATATTTCTCCCCCAACAATCAATGACAACACAAGTGACCTTGAAAGACTCAGAAGGGCACTGGAAGAAAAACATTTAATAGGCATAAGGTTCATCCATAGATTCGTCGCATCCATTTCGAATGTTCTTAGAGACGCAGGATGGAAAATAACCTTCGGGTATACAGTCGGCAATGATGTTGTCTATATCTCACCTGCTGAAAAAGAAAAACAAAGATATGGACTTGCAGTAGACATAGGCACAACCACTTTGGTTGTATATCTTGTGAATCTTAAAGACGGACGGCTTATTGATGTTGGCTCTACATATAACTCCCAGATGCGGTATGGAGATGATGTTATCACCCGTATTGTCTATGCTACTGAAAGTGGAGGGCTCGAAGAACTGAGGGAATCGGTGATTTCTGACATAAACAACCTATTGGTTCCCCTTGAGGAAAGGCATAATATACGGATAGAGGATATTGAATCAGTTGTTTTAGCAGGAAATACAACCATGACCCATATATTCTGGGGCCTTAACCCTGCCTTTATCAGAGAAGAACCTTATGTTCCAACAGTTAATTTTCTCCCAAGATGGAGAGCAGAGTTTGCAAGGCTTAAGACTAACCCCTTGGCTCCCATATATACATTCCCATGTGTTGCGAGCTACGTTGGAGGAGACATTGTTTCAGGTATTCTTGCTTCAAAAATGCACAGAAACAGCGAGATAGCTCTATTTATGGACATTGGTACAAACGGGGAAATTGTAATTGGTAACAAAGAGTGGCTTGTTACTGCTGCATGTTCCGCAGGCCCTTGTTTTGAAGGAAGTGGTATAAAACATGGCATGAGGGCAACAGAAGGAGCTATTGAGTCTGTCAAGATAAATCCCGAGACATTTGAACCGACATTTAATGTAATCGGTGATGGGGAACCTATGGGTATATGCGGATCCGGTATGATAGACGCCATCTCAGAGATGTTTTTAATTGGTATAATAGACCAAAAGGGCAAATTTGCCAGAGAGGTCAAGAGCAACAGGATAAAGGATGGCATAGAAGGTCCCGAGTTTCTGGTTTCAAGCAGTAATGGAAGGGATATCGTCCTCAGTGAGGTTGATATAGAGAATATTCTGAGGGCAAAAGCTGCAATATATGCCGGTGTTTCACTTCTTTTAAAGGAAGTAAATCTTGACATGGATGCAATAGAAAAGGTTTATATTGCAGGAGGTTTCGGAAACTACATTGATATTGATAAGGCCATCATTTTAGGAATGCTACCTGATCTTCCCAAGGAAAGGTTCTCTTTTCTCGGGAATGCGTCAATTACAGGTGCATACTTATGTCTTCTCTCTAAGCGCCTTCGGAAAGAGGCTGGAATTATTGCCTCAAAGATGACAAATATTGAGCTTTCTGTATCAAGAAGTTTTATGGACGAATACTTATCCGCCCTTTTTCTGCCTCACACAGACCTGGGACTGTTTCCAACAGTAAAGAAACTGATGTTTAAAAAGTAAGAAAAAGACTAGAACGAAGAATTAACCCAAATAATGCATATTGAATAATGTCCCGATATCTATCGGGATTGATACCTTTTCGCCGAGGAGAAAGCAATGTCTGCATTATTCGGGTTAATGAACAGGGCCTGAGGACAACAATTTTTCCACCTCTTTTCTAATTACTAAAGCAGGGATACCACCGTGTATCTTTAACATCCCATTTATTAACACAATCGGGGTATTTACCGCTCCAAGTCTTAAAAGTTCCCGTATATCGTCAAATTCTTCTTCTCCGTCCATGAAAAGGTCTATATACTCAACAAACACAACAGAAGGATACGAATAATTCATCTCTTTAGTAAGCTCATCTGTAAGCACTTTATTAGGCCCGCTCACCTCGGAAGCATCATTATCAAAGAGGATACCTTCCATCGGGTTGTCAAGTATCTGTATATGTACCCTTTGTAGCATTCTGGTTACCTTTTCCTTTTTACGTTTATCAAGATGTTATCTATAAGCCTTGTCTCCCCGATCTTTACTGCAACTGCAAGTAACAAATCACCATTTATCTCGGATAATTCATTAAAAGTAGTATGGTCATAAACTCCGGCATAATCAATCCCTGACACCGCAGGTTCTTTAAGGAGTCTCTCGTGCATTATTTTTTTAATATAGCCTGCGTCTATTATACCAGATTTTATCAGCTCTGAAGCCTCAATAAGACACTTGTAAATAACTATCGACGCCTCTCTCTGGCTTTTATCCAGGTAGGCATTTCTTGAACTCATTGCAAGCCCATCCCGCTCTCTTATTGTTGGACATACTATTATCTCTACGTCCATATCAAGGTCTTTAACAACCTGGTTGACAACTACAGTCTGTTGATAATCCTTTTGTCCAAAATATGCCCTATCGGGTTTTACAATATTGAAGAGCTTTGTTACTACTGTTGCAACACCTTTAAAATGGTCTGGCCTGATTGCGCCACAAAGTCTTTCCGAAATCTTCTCAACTTTCACATGGGTCAAAAATCCCTCAGGATACATCGAAGATATTTCTGGCATGAAGATTATATCCACCTCTTCTCTTTGAAGCTTCTCATTGTCACCTTCTATGTCTCTCGGATACTTATAAAAATCTTCTGAATGTCCAAACTGTATTGGATTTACAAATATACTCACTATGATTATGTCATTCTCTTGTTTTGCTCTTCTGACTAAGCTGAGATGACCTTCATGAAGTGCGCCCATTGTTGGTACAAACCCTATTTTCCTCCCACGCAAAACATAATCATCAGACGTATCTTGCATTATGCGAGGTATTCGAATTATCTCCATTTTATATCTCTATTTCCTTTATCAAAGCATCAAGGAGCTCATCTTCCTTTACTCTTTTTACTACCATGCCTTTTTTAAAGATAATCCCTCTGCCTTTCACCCCTGCTATCCCAAAATCAGCTTCTCTTGCCTCTCCAGGTCCGTTCACAACACATCCCATAACAGCGACTGTTATATGCTTGTCCATGTTTTTCAGCCTGTTATCCACCTTTGTTGCAAGTCCTTTCAGATCAATCTTGCACCTGCCACATGTAGGGCAAGATATAATATCTACACCTCTTTTTCTTAACCTTAGAGCCTTGAGTATCTCATAGGCAACTCGCACCTCTTCTTTTGGCTCTGCGGTGAGAGAAACTCTTATAGTATCTCCAATTCCTTCTGATAGTAATATTCCCATCCCAACAGAACTTTTTACTATACCTCGAGATGGAGGGCCGGCCTCTGATACCCCTAAATGAAGAGGGTAATCATACCTTTTAGAAAACAACTCATATGCCTCGACTGTTTTCAATACTTCAGAAGCCTTTAGGGACACTTTAATGTTTGTAAAATCAAGTTCTTCAAGTATTTGTATATTTCTCTCTGCGCTCTCAACAAGGGCCTCCGGGTTAGGATGTCCATATTTTCTGAGAAGCTCTTTCTCGAGCGATCCGGCATTCACCCCTATCCTAATAGGGACACCTGCATCTTTTGCTGCAGTAACAACCTCTTTTATTTTCCACTTTGCACCTATATTCCCGGGATTTATCCTTAGGCCATCAACTCCCTCTTTTATAGCTCCAAGAGCAAGTCTCCAGTCAAAGTGGATATCGGCTATCATGGGAATGTTTATAGATCTTTTTATCTTTCCAATGGCCTTTACTGAATTCATATCAGGCACTGCAAGTCTTATTATTTCGCATCCGGACGCCTCGAGGGATTTAATCTGTTTCGTGGTTAATTTTATATTTGCCGTATCTGTTTTCGTCATAGATTGAACCACAATAGGATTGTCTCCCCCAATAGGTACTTTACCTACATAAATTGTCCTTGTTTTTCTACGATTCCTCATCATCCTCAGTGTTTTTTTCATTCAGTTTTTTCTCCATCTCTTTCTTTTTTCTGTATTCTTTCACAGCAGCTTCATGTTCTTTTGCTGTAACAGAAAAATGGTGTGTACCGTCATTATTAGACACAAAGTACAGATAAGGTACATCTGAAGGATACGCTGACGCAACAATTGATTTGTAACCTGGAGATGCAATAGGTCCTGGCGGAAGACCTTTCTTTACATAAGTATTGTATTTGGTCTTTCTGCGGACATCTTTTGCCGTTATTTTTTCTTTGAAGCTTTTTACTCCATAAATAGCAGTTGGGTCTGCCTGAAGCTTGATCCCTTTCTTAAGTCTGTTATGGTAAACAGCAGAGATTATAGGTCTTTCCCTGTCCGTTACTGCCTCTTTTTCGATAATCGATGCAAGGGTCAGCAACTGTCTCTCTGAGAGCCCGATCTCTGATGCCCTTTCATATAATTCAGTTGGAATACTCTCCCGCATTTTATTTATCATCATGCCTATCACTTCTTCAGGATCCGTCCCCTTTGGTATCTTATATGTATCAGGATAGAGATAGCCTTCAAAGGTCGGGGCATCAATATCATAAAACGATAAAAAACCTTCATCTGATGAGAGTTTCATAAATTCTTCCTTATCAATTATCCCTTTGCCTAACAGCTTTTCACTTATCTCCCTTAGCGAATCTCCTTCAAGAATAGTTATCTCATATTCTATTATCTGCCCCTTCTTGAACATATTGAAGATGTCAAGTAGATTCACTGATCCTGTTATAGAATAGTATCCGGCTCTTATTCTTCTATCCAGGCCAGTTATCCTGCCAATAAATATAAATAAATTTTTGTCGCGCATGAGTCCTTCTTTTGAAAGAATCTCACCCGCTTGCTTGAAGGTACAGCCGTCCGGTATCTGAATCTCTATGTTTTTACTACCGACAGGAAGCGGCACAATGAGCTCAACTGCAATATAAATACAAGACAATAAAATTATGATACCGAATATGAGAATAATATTTCTTTTCATGGTCTTTAGGATGACAAAATTGATAGCTGGTAGTCAATTAGCCGCAGATTGTGCATACAAAACTTAAAAAATTCTATTTGAAACATATCCGTAATTACAATTTTTGAATTTATTGATTAAGATAAAAAAAGCAGGGGCGCAATGAATTGCCCCTGCTTTTTTTATCTACTAATACCCAACTGTCTGCTCTAATCCTTTTTAGTACATTCCCTCCATGCCGCCAGGACCACCAGGCATCTTCGGAGTCTTATCTTCCTCAGGAATATCCGTAACCATTACAGAGGTAGTCAACATAAGCGCTGCGACCGATGATGCATTCTGCAATGCATACCTGGCAACTTTTGTTGGATCAATAATCCCTGCTTTTATCATATCAACATACTCTTCTTTATCTGCATCAAAACCGTTGTTGATCTCTTTTGAATGTTTCACTTTTTCGACTATCACTGATCCTTCAATCCCAGCATTATTCACTATCTGTCTGATAGGCTCTTCAAGTGCCCGTTTAATTATCTCAACACCAATCTGCTGGTCAGCTTCGAGTTTTAGCACTTTAAGCGCAGGTAAACATCTGAGGAATGCAACACCTCCGCCAGGTATGATACCTTCTTCAACAGCAGCTCTTGTTGCGTTGAGGGCATCTTCAACCCGTGCCTTCTTCTCCTTCATTTCCGTCTCTGTTGCTGCACCAACATTGATTACTGCAACCCCTCCAACAATTTTCGCAAGCCTTTCCTGGAGTTTCTCTTTGTCATAGTCGGATGTTGTATCTTCTATCTGTGCCTTTATTTGTTTAACCCTTCCCTGAATCTTTGCAGTCTCCCCAGCACCCTCAACAATAGTTGTATTTTCTTTATCTATATTAATCTTCTTCGCCCTTCCGAGGTCAGATAACTTTATGTTTTCAAGCTTTATACCGAGGTCTTCAGATATCATTGTGCCGCCTGTAAGGACTGCAATATCTTCAAGCATCGCCTTGCGTCTTTCACCAAACCCCGGGGCTTTAACAGCACATACCTGAAGTGTTCCACGGAGTCTGTTTACAACAAGTGTAGCGAGTGCCTCACCTTCTACTTCTTCTGCAAGAATTAATAAAGGTCTCCCCATCTTTGCAATCTGCTCTAATATAGGTAGAAGATCCTTCATGCTCGAAATCTTCTTTTCATGGATAAGAATATACACATCTTCAAGTATGCACTCCATTCTTTCAGGGTCGGTTATGAAATAAGGTGATATGTATCCCCTGTCAAACTGCATACCCT
>MHEF01000080.1:0-8043 GCA_001805125.1 Nitrospirae bacterium RBG_13_39_12 | reverse complement strand
AATTACACCATCTTTTCCCACCTTGTCCATAGCCTCTGCAATAAGCTCTCCGATGGATGCATCGTTGTTCGCAGAAATAGTACCAACCTGGGCTATCTCTTTTTTATCCTGGACAGGCTTGCTGAGTTTTTTAAGTTCCTCGACAACCACATCAACTGCTTTTTCAATCCCTCTCTTGATGTCCATGGGGTTTGCACCTGCTGTAACATTCTTAATTCCTTCTCTATAAATAGCATGTGCAAGAACCGTAGCTGTGGTTGTGCCATCACCTGCAACATCAGATGTCTTTGATGCAACCTCTCTGACAAGCTGGGCACCCATGTTTTCCCAGGGGTCCCTCAACTCAATCTCTTTGGCAACTGTAACACCATCTTTTGTTATGGTGGGCGCGCCAAATTTCTTGTCCAGTATTGCGTTACGCCCTTTTGGACCCAGTGTCGCCTTTACCGCATCGGTCAGCATACTTACCCCTTTTAATATAATGCTCCTTGCTGCGTCATCAAAAATAAGCTGTTTAGCCATTTATTAACCCTCCTTAAATATTTTTGTTTTTTTACTTTTCAATAATTCCTAAGATGTCTTCTTCCCTGAGTATCAGGTACTCTTCGTCGTCCATTTTAACCTTTGAACCTGAATACTTATCGAAAAGCACTATATCACCTACTTTGACTTCCAAAGGTTGATGCTTGCCATCATCAGTAACTTTCCCTGAACCTACTGCTATTATAGTACCTCTCTGAGGTTTCTCTTTTGCAGCATCTGGAATGATAAGGCCTCCCGCTGTCTTTTCCTCCTCCGAAGAAAACTTAACAAATACTCTGTCTCTAAGTGGTTTGAACTTCATAATACATCGCTCCTTTCTTTTAATTAAGATGTTTTGGTTGTTAGCACTCGAAGTTAGTGAGTGCTAATAATATAATTTGTGAGCAGGGAAGAATGCAAGGATTCTTAATGGTTAAAAATAGGGAATATATCCTGATAACTATAATTTTCAGTAATTATCATCATTTTTCTAATTTTATTACTATAAATTCTTCTTTTTACTGGCTTTTATTACTATAAATTCTTCTTTTTACTGGCAATAAAGTTTTCAATTGCATCTCTAAAGAAATCTCCTTGTTTACGTACTTCAGGTAATATCCTGCTTTCGAAAAGTTTCACTCCTTCCTTTATTTCTGAGGCAAAGACTGAATAAAAATTATTATTTCTGATCGATTCGTCCACTTTTGTCGAGTTATAAAGGTATATATCTGAAATTATTGCTCTTGCCAGTCTTTTAGCCCTTTCTGCCTTCTCGTCAGCCGGAGGTTTTAATGTTATAGCCTCAGGTCTCATTTGTGTTTCAATCTCATGTCCGGTTTTTCCCGTTACATGCTCTTCAGGCTGTTTCTCGATCTTTTTTCCCTTTTCTTCTTTTTCTTCTGGTCTAAAGCCTCTCAAGGCATTAACTTTCCCAATGAGGACTTCTGATATCATATGCTCCTCAATATAGTCATCTGCATCATAGAGAGATTCGGGCTCTCTTTTATATCTTCTTTTATCATAGATGGAGCTCAAAAGTATAAACTTCATCTCCTTTGTCTCTGGTCTTAACTTTAAACGTTTACATATTTCAAAGCCATATATCTTTGGAAGGGCAACTTCAACTATAGTTAAAAAGGGAAGCTCTTTAATCGCTTTTACCATGGCATCTATACCGTCAGAGGCTGTAATTGTCAGGTAACCATTTTCAGCCAAGAGTAAGTTTACTTCATCGATTATAGATGGATTTGAATGCGCTATAAGAACCTTATTTTTATCCATTACCTTTTTGGGCAAAGCTGCGGGTTTCTTTACTAGCAGGATCGTACTGCACTTGGGGCATCTAAACCTTGTGCCTTCAACCTTGAGTTTTTCTTCATCGACCTTAAGTTTTGTTTTACACTTGGGGCATATTACAACCACTGTTTAGTCCTCCTTGGCAACCAGAGTTTTATTGTAACAAGACCTATGAGAAATCCTCCTATATGAGCAAACCAGGCAATCCCTCCTCTTCCATTTACCCCTGTGCTCATTAAGCCGTTTACGAATTGTATAATAGCCCAAAACCCGATAACTATCAAGGCTGGGACCTTTAAAGTTGTTACAAAAAAACCCAAAAATAACAGTGTATATACAGTTGCCTTCGGAAAAAGAATTAAATATGCACCAAGAATACCAGAAACAGCACCGCTTGCCCCTATCATGGGCATAAGTGAATCCGGCTCTGTGATTGCATGGGCATATGCAGAGGCGATTCCACAGAATAGATAAAAAAGAATAAACCGCACATGACCTAGTCTGTCTTCTATGTTGTTGCCGAATATCCATAAATAAAGCATATTGCCTGCCAGATGAAACAATCCGCCATGCATAAACATGGATGAAAAAATTGTGAGCATTGGATGTATTGGCTGCTCTGTATCTAAGGTCATAATGTAATGAGGGATTGCGCCATACGCATAGGTAATCTCTTTCATACCGGATCTAGAAGTTGCTTCGAATAAAAATATTAATATATTTAATAAAATAATCCCTATCGTTACGAATGGGATTTTATTTGTAGGATTGTCGTCTTTATAAGGAATCAACTTTCTTATCCTGATATATATGAGTTGCTAACTTTATTCCCTTCTGGAAACCCTGTTTTGCCGTTTTTAGCAGACTTTTTTCCCCTATATTTCAGTCAACACTCTATTTTTTTAAATAATTTATCATTCAGATCATCTATTAACAGGCAATATAGCAAATTATAAGGGTATTAAGGTATATGTGTCAAAAATGCCTTGAGTTAATTCGTGAGTTAATTCGTGCTTGCATTATTTTATTTAGATATGCTATAAATTTACGGTCATAATTGAATAAAACTTACAGGGGGCTTTTTTATGGATAATATAAAGAAGATAGTATTATTACTGTTTATTGTCATTATGCTCTTCCCCATATATGCCTATACTGCACAAGGAGCTCTATCGGATGAAGCAAAAGTATGCCTGACCTGTCACAAAAACAGGGGAATTACCATGACATTGGAGAATAAAGAGATCTTATCTTTGTATATTGACCCAAACAGTTTCACTAATTCCAGCCATAATAACATCGGCTGCAATGGCTGCCATGCAGGCTATCTGGCAGCACATTTTCAGAAGAAAAAGCAGATTAAAAACAAAAAAGAATATACTGCAAATCTTTCCAAAGCATGCTCAACATGCCATAGTGAAGACCAGCTGAAAAAAATCCCCATACATAGTTCTTTTTTGACAAAGCCTGCATGTGTCGAGTGTCATGGTGCCCATTATATAACAAAAATGGCAGAGTGGAAAAAAGATATCAATGAAAACCAATATTGTCTCACATGCCATAAAAATGACCTAAGCATGCATCTTATGAGCGGTGAACTACTGTCTCTTACTATAAATGAATCAGCTTATAGAAGCTCTATGCATGGAAATATTCTATGCAGTGCCTGTCATAAGGATTTTTCAAAGACTAAACACCCTGCGAGAACTTTCAAGAACAAAAGGGAATACACCGCTCTTGCTGTCAAGTCCTGCTCAATATGCCATTCAGATAACCAACTTAGAAAAAGCCCTGTACACGGCACTTTGATGGCTGCAGCAAGCTGTATTGATTGTCACGGCTCACACTTTATAAAAGGGATAAAAATGCAGAAGACCGAATTAAAGGAATCCCAATATTGTCTTACATGCCACAGAGGTAGCCTGCGTATGACCATGAAAAACGGCGAGTCACAGTCCGTCTATGTAGACACAACGCTCTTGAAAGGCTCTGCACATGGGAACCTGCAGTGTTCTGCTTGCCATTCAGAATTTTCAAAAACCCGGCATCCGGTCAGGGTCTTCAACAGCAAACACGAGTATACGCTTGCCGGATTGAAGCTTTGTGTAAAATGTCATCAAGAAGCATATACAAAGTACGAAAGCAGCATTCATTACGCCCTTTACAAAAGTGGAATCCTTGACGCACCTAATTGCACAGGTTGTCACGGTGCAGCCCACTCACTGGTTAGTACAAAAACGGACAAGACTATTGGATTCACTTCCTGTAATAAGTGCCACGGAGAGCTGAACAGCTCGTACGAAGCAAGTGTCCACTATATTGCAAGGGTTCAGGGGAAGGCAAATGCTCCTGTATGCTCATCATGCCACAATGCGCATGACATAGAATCTACCAAAATGACCACCAAGATAAAAGAAGGATGTTTTAAATGTCATAAAGACATGGGAAAAGTCCATAACAAGTGGCTTAAAAATCCCCCAATAAAACTGTCAACCTTTTCAGCTGCCCATTTTGATGTTGTATCATGCGCTGCATGTCATTCTCCTGATTCCAAACGCAGAATCTATCTAAGTCTTTTTAATTCTAAAACAGGAAAACCCATGACAGATGAAGAAATCGCTACAATACTCGACACAGACGCTGCCGGGTTGATGAAGAAAATAGACACAAACAGCGATGGTATCGTCGAAGGCAGGGAACTATGGGACATCTTTGCAGTGCTTTTAGGAAAAGGTGTTCTAACAACATTCATGGGAAAAATGGATGTGAGCAACGCTGCAGAGGCACACCAGATTGGTTCAAAAGCAGAAGCAACAAGAGATTGCGAAAAGTGTCATCATCCTGACTCTGCTTACTTTGAAAATGTTTTTATTGTTATGAGCAAAACAGGAGGGGAAACAACAGTCCTGCCTGCAAAAAAGGGCGTGCTTCAATCGGTATATTCAATAATACCGGTCAGAAAATTTTATGCCATTGGGGGCACAAATATAAATCTCTTTGATATCCTTTTCTATGTTGCTCTTGTCGGTGGTATAGCTGTTCCTATCGGACACCTTTCATTACGTATAATAGCTTCACCCTTCAAGTCATTGAAAAAGATGGGGAAAGGAGGTAAGAAATAAATGAAATTAATTTATCTTCATCCACTACCAATCAGAATTTGGCACTGGGTAAACGCAGCAGGTTTCATTGTACTAATCCTCACAGGAGCTAATATCCGGGGTATAGTAAATTTATTCTCTGTTGAAACAGCTGTTGAAATCCATAGCTGGCTCGGGTTCATTCTGCTTGCAAATTACTGCATATGGCTTTTCTACTATTTACTAACACTTAAAATAAAAATATATATTCCTCCTCTGCATCACCCGATAGAATTTGCCAAGAAAGCACTGCGACAAGCCAAATTTTATGGTCTTGGTATCATGGTAGGGGAACAGAACCCCCATCACTCTACACCAGATAACAAATTCAACCCTATGCAACAGGTATCATATCTGATGATCATGGCGCTCCTCATTCCCGTGCAGATTATTACCGGTCTGTTTTTATGGGATCCAAAACTCTTCGCTCCAATTGTTAATCCAATCGGTATCCAGATCTTTGATATGATCCATATCCTTCTCTGGATATTCTTCAGCGCTTTCATGATTGTCCATTTTTATCTGGCCACACTAGGACATACGCCACTAGCTCATATTATTGCAATGTTTACAGGATACGAGGAAGAACATGAAGAACACGGCCACGAAGAACACAGCCACTGATTGAGTGATATTTAATAAAAAAAGAAGGGCGTGGCATTTTGTCACGCCCTTCTTTTTTTACCCTCTTTATTTATTAATTCAAATGACACTCTCCGGGCTAAAACCCGGATTTTCTATCCTCTGGCATAATCTGGCTTCGCTCCGGGTGCCATTCATCCCCGAGTTTAAAAACTCGGGGATGAATGGCATTCTATATAAAATCTTAACTATAATAGTACAGAGACTTATAATTGATAAGAAAATGTATAATAAACTTGGAGGTATATAATGCAAAAAACTATGTCGGCTGAACTAAAAAGAATAAGCAAAGATAAGATTCGGTTTGAAATCACAAGAGATAATTATGAGGCATTCTGTAATGCCGTCGGTCTTTATAAAAAAGAATTTCTTGAGTCGCTAAAGAGATCCGAGACAGACCACAAAGCAGGCCGAATAACAAAGAGGAAAACTCTTCAGGAAATTATCAGAAAAGCATGATAGAGATCTATACTACTGCTACTTTTGATAAGCTTTATCTTGAGCTTCCTGAGAAAATTCAGATTAAAGCAGATGAAAAAGCAAAGCTTTTTCAAAAAAATCCATTCAACCCGATTCTGAGGACTGAAAAACTTCATCCCAAAGGACATGATGTATGGAGTTTCAGGATTGATGTGAAGAACCCTGCGGCAGAGACCGCAGGGCGTCCATTATTTGAATGTTTATTTTTTGTGTCATTCCCGCAAGCAAAGCGCGTCGGGAATCCTTCCGGAAAGATTCCGGACAAGCCGGAATGACAGAAAATTGGAACTGTGGCAGAGACCACAGGGTTTAATAATTATCAATTACAGAATTGTTTTCAAATTCACCGGAAAAAGTTCGGCTGAATTCCGTTTTGTAGGCCATCATAACGATATTTACGATTTTAATATCTTTGGATAACCCTCTCTTCACCGACACTCGTTGAGGGCTTTGGGTAATTGTTGTTAATATTGCTTTAAAAGATGAAGATAAAAGAAATTAGAACAACACATCCCCTTTAAGGTCTTTAAAAGGAGGGGTGGGATAAAATGTCCCACCCCTCCTTTTAACCCGATTCAAAAATAACCTTTTTCTAAAATAAACAGATTCCAAAATATTTTGAGCAACAATTCTTCCTGAAATACTCCCTCTCAAAAACTGATATAATTATGCTGAGTATGCATTGAAATGAGTACTTGTAATGAATCAAAGCAGAATCGTCCGGGTGGCAGCTAAAATATCTTTGAGCGTGGCTGCCGTTGCTCTGGGAGTTATCCTTATTATACTTACAATCTCTCTTCTGGAACATCACGATTTGAGAGCTGTTTTTCAGTGGGTAATTATCCCCCTACTCATTATTGTAGTGGTACAAACTGGCATCGGGATATCTCTCTTAAGAGCCGCCAAGAAGGACGAAAACTAACTATGAGACATGACATATCCTTCCTGAACAGCGCACTTTCCATCCGTGATATAATTGTGCTGAGTACAACTGGTAATGATGCTAACAGATGGTCAAGTGAGGGTATAAATGAGCATGTCACAACCAATTGAAATAAGAAGAAATGTCATAAAATTTCTCTATGAATTTTTCAAAGAAAAGCCTTTCAATTATATGAAAATTGGTGAATTATGCTCTAAGCTCGGAGTTGAAGAAAAAGATTTACAGTGGAATCTTGAATATTTAGCACAAAATGGTTATATCGTAGGTTCAATGCATAAAGTCTTAGGAAGTGCTCATTACATCGAAAAAGTAAAAATTAGTTCTTCCGGTATAGACCTTATTGAAGATCCTTCTGAATTTAACAGGACGTTTCCAGATATCCAGATTAATGTAATGATAGAAAAAATTCTCATTAATTTACAACAAGAGATTGAAAACTCCAGTATACCCGATGAGGAAAAGAAAACCCTTCTCAGCGAAGTAAAAAAGCTTTCAGAGCATCCTATAGTTTCAAACATACTGAGTAGTCTGCTACTTAAAATCACAGGAATTTCTTAGCACCTTTTTAGTTTTCCAGTTTTCTTAATATAGAAACAAACACTTCCAAAATTTGTCAAAATACCATAGATTATAACCACCAGTTGACTCATAAGAAAATGTTACCGAAGGATCGGTGACTCAATGGAGTTTTTATAGCATAAAAGGAAGATTTTTTTGAGCTTATCTTCCATGGATTTTCTCAGATGAAAAGGGTTCATAGCGTCATAGGGTCAGGTCTTGTTTCTTGCATAATAATCCATTGTTATGTTATAAAACGAAATGGCAAGACCGTTAAGGATAGAATATGACGGAGCAGTCTATCATATAACTTCACGAGGAAACGCAAGGAAACCTATCTACAAAGAAGACGAGGACAGAAAGATATTTCTTGAAGTGCTTCAAAGAACAAATACCCGATACAACTGGCTATGTCATGCCTATTGCCTTATGAATAACCACTATCATCTGATTATAGAGACC
>MHEF01000079.1 GCA_001805125.1 Nitrospirae bacterium RBG_13_39_12 | reverse complement strand
TAAAGGTATTGACATAATCCTTGTTCACATACGTCTCAAGGTCTATTATCCTTGCAAGAGCTCCTTTATTAACTACAACGTCATTCATGGCAATATATTCTGCAATGCGTTCATTATTCCTGTAAACGTATGCTGTGAGCATAATACGTTCCTCAAAAGGACACTCTCCCGAGAGTACCTTTTCGAGGATTTCATAAAGCTCATCTTTTTTAACCTCTGTTATAAATCCAAGCCCTCCAATATTTACTCCGAGAACAGGAACTCCTTTATTCCCTATAAGCCTGCATGCACTGAGCATAGATCCGTCTCCGCCTAACACAATGATGATATCAGATAAAGATGGTATCTGATCCCGCATATAACCTTCTATATCCAGCAAAGAGGCAGTTTCTTTGTCTAAATAGATTTCATATCCTTTTTGCCGTAACCACGGCAGAAGTCCCTTCAATATTTCGGATGGTGTCGGTATTCCTGTCTTACAGAGTATCCCAATTTTTTTCATCTTTTACCTCGATTAATATCTTTCTCATATTCTCACCGAAAGATTTAAATCTTACCTTTATCATGTCTTCAGGTAAATCTCTTTCTGCCTTCTCAGCCCATTCAACTACTGAGACGTTATCGCCTCCTGTATGATCTCTAAGCCCAAGTTCAATAAGCTGAGTATCCTTCTCAATTCTGTATAAATCTATGTGGGAAAATGGAGGCGTTGTATCATATTCAGTGATTATCGTAAAACTTGCGCTTGTGACCTCTCTTTCGTTAATTCCAAATGCATTTGCAATCCCTTTTACCATCATTGTTTTTCCTGTACCCAACTCTCCATAGAGACCTACAACATCTCCCGGTTTTAAAAGTTTTCCTATTTTAAAACCAATTTTCTTTGTTTCATCTGGTCCCAGGCTTATTTTTTCCACCTTCATATAACGCTAAAGGATACCAATAAATCCCCCCTGCCTGCCATTGCCATCCTTTCTATACCGGAAAGAATAATATTTTTCAGGATTGCAAAATGTGCATTCATCAGAACTCCATATATTTTCTACTGGAACACCCAATGACTGCACCTGTAAAATATTTGCATTTGAAAGGTCAATACAATATTTCCCATTAATATCCTCCGTATAATAATCTCCTTCGCCTGTAGCATTACAAACCGCTTCTTTAACTTCGCGATCAACATGGTAGCACTTTTTTCTTATGCTCGGTCCAAGTGCAACTGCGATATCCAATGGCGATGAACCAAAATCTTCCATCATTAATCTAATAGTTTTCCTTATTATCTGTGCTGCTGTCCCTCTCCATCCAGCATGTACAGCCCCTATAATTGCCCTTTTCCTGTCAAAAAGAAGGATAGGAACACAATCCGCAACTTTGACACCTAATAACAGCCTTTTTCTGTCAGTAACAACAGCATCAGCTATTGCAGGCTTGAGGTCTGACCCTATAACCAGAATATTATCTGTATGTCTCTGTACAGGGAAAAAGATATCATCTTCCTCTATAGACAGGATATTGCTGATTCTACTGATATCTGAACCCAATGATCTCATTGTAAAAAATGCCCTTACCCCATTAAAATTATCAGGGCAGATCAAATCATTCATCTCTTTTAAGACAAAAAAAAGCAGCAGGAATCTTATCAATAATATCTGTTGCTACCATTGAGTGCCGGCCTTTTTCATTTGATGCTATGTCACCGGCAAGACCATGCATATAGACTCCAAGTACAGAAGCATGCAGTGGATCCATTGTCTGGCTTAAAAATCCTGAAATCATTCCGGTAAGGACATCCCCTGTTCCTCCGGTAGCCATCCCGGGGTTTCCCGTTGGATTTATGAAGGCTTTTCCATCTGGTCCGGCAATAACAGTTGGCACACCTTTAAGCACAAGATGAGTCCCTGTTTGCTTTGCAAAGGATATTGCAGTATTAATCCTGTCCTTTTCGATTTCATGAATGCTTATCTTTGACTTTTTGTTGATTAGTCTCGACATCTCCCCCGGATGAGGCGTAAGAATTAGGGGAGCTTTAGCTTTTAAAAAAATATCTTTCTCTGCTTTTATAGAATTTATTCCATCAGCATCTATAACAATCGGAGATGTTGAATCCTTTAACAATGTCTTCATAATTTTTCCGGTATCAGCACTAACACCGATGCCAGGTCCTATGGCAAGAAGGTCAGCTTTGTCTTTCAGGAAATCAAGTATTATACTCGATGCTTTTCCCGTCAATGTTCCATTACCCTTATCAGGAAGAACAAGCGTCATCTCCTCTGTAACACGCGTCTGAAAAACATCTGCAAGGGATTCAGGAACACCTATTGTAACAAGCCCGGCACCAGTCCTTAAGCATGCCCTTGCTGTCATAAATGCGGCACCTGTTTTTCCCCTTGAACCTGCCACAATAAGAACATGTCCATAGTCACCTTTATGTGAATACTTATGCCTTTCAGGGATTAAAGCCGCTACATCATTTTTTTCAAGCAACTCGACTTTAAGTTTTTCTGATTCGAGCAGCTTCTCAGGGAATCCTATATCTTCGATAAAAAGTTTCCCTGTATATTCCGCACCAGGGCATAGGAAATGACCTCTCTTGGGAAGACCAAAGGTAACTGTATATTCTGCCCTTACAGCTTCCCCCATAACCTGTCCATTATCAGATGATATACCAGATGGGATATCCACTGAAATAACAGGTTTTTTCGATTTATTGATCATCCTGATAATCTCTGACAGTATTCCGGCAATATTCTTGCTTAGACCAATTCCAAAGAGGGCATCTACTATAATAGAATGCTGTGTAATAAATGATGATTTTTTAGCAAGAAATTCTTTTGCCGGTTTTATACTCACACCGAAATTAATTGCAGCCTTGTACTGTAATAAAGCAGCGGCTTTTAAATCTTCAGGTTTTGATGCGAGAAAAACCTTCACATTATAACCTTCATTATGTAACTTTCTTGCAACAACTAAACCGTCTCCACCATTATTTCCACTTCCTGAGAAAACAATAACCCTCTTCTGGCTGTATAACTCTTTTATCTTCGAAGCAACTGCAAGCCCTGCCCTTTCCATAAGAACATCACTTGGGATACGGTATTGTTCAATGGTCTCTTTGTCTATTACCCTCATCTCATGAGCATCAACGACTTTCATTTTTCTCCCTGATGACATTAAATATCACACCTATAAATTCCAATCTCGCATCTTGTGTTTTCACTGTTCTAAAACTACACATGCGACGCCATACTCGTGCTCATGGCTCAAGCTTAAATGAGCCCTTTTTATCCTTTTATCATTAAAAAAATCTTCAAGCTTTCCGTTAACTTTTATAAAAGGCTTACCTGTGTCAACATTCACAATTTCTATGTCAGTCAAAGATACTGGTGATGCAGAGCCTATTGCCTTCACCAGCGCCTCTTTTGCCGCAAACCGAACTGCGAGCGAAAGATATGGTTCCTTCTTCTCATAACAATAGGAAATCTCTCCTTCTGTAAATACCCTGTCAAGAAACCGCCGTCCCCATTTCTCCACAACCTGTCTCATACGTTCAATCTTGACAAGGTCTATGCCAACCCCATAAATCATTGATACAAATTAAACCTCAATCATCCTTTTACAAACAATCATAACCATTATTCGTCAACCAACGCAAGAGTTTATGTTATAAGAACTATTTTAATTTTTCCCTGATAAATCAATACCGCAATCTTCTCTTCTTGACATAAAAATATTTAATTTTTAGAATCTTTATGTATGGTCAGGAAATGGATTTACTGCCACGCACATACTTAACATAAAAATTGTGTATATCTTCATATAAGATATTTTTAAAATTATGATAGAGATTAACGGCAAGACTAAGATTACAGGACTTTATGGTTATCCTGTAGAACATACTTTATCTCCAGCTATGCATAACTCTGCATTCAAGTCATTGGGCCTAAATTATTGTTATATTCCCTTCACTGTTCATCCGGATCTTTTAGAAGATGCTGTTAAAGCTATTAGAGCTCTGAACTTATGTGGCGTAAACGTCACAGTCCCGCATAAGGTAAAAGTGATCAACTTACTTGACGAAATCGATGAAGAAGCATCTTTCATTGGTGCAGTAAATACAATAGTAAACACCGGAGGCAGACTCAAAGGCTATAACACTGACGGAAGAGGATTTATACAATCCCTGTTAGAAAACAAAATATTATTTGAAGGAAAGAATATTTTAATAATCGGCGCAGGTGGCGCATCGAGGGCTATAAGTTACTATCTTATACAGAAGGCAAAAAAAATATTTTTATATAATAGAAGTAAAGAAAAGGCAGAAACACTTATACAAGATTTAAAGAAGATCCGTAACAATATCTCCCTGAACTTGGATATTTCCAGCATTGAAAGATTCGATGTAATAATCAATGCTACAACATTGGGACTAAAAGAAGAAGACCCTTTACCTTTTGATACATCTCTTCTCAGAAAAGGTCAAACCGTTTGTGATCTTATCTATAAAAAGACCCGTCTACTTGAAGAAGCCTCAAAAAAGGGCTGTGTTAACCTTAATGGTATGGGCATGCTTCTCTGGCAGGGAATTTTTGCTTTTGAGCTCTGGACCGGTCAAAAACCAGACATTGAAGTAATGCGCAATGCCTTAAAATAATAATGCACAACCCTGCAGCAGGCTAACAGGAAATATACACAAAATATAATATTTTTCTTACCGTTTAGTTCAGAAAAATATTATTGCTGTCCAGATCCTGCACGGGAAGTTTCTCTTGTATAGCGTGTCAGATAAGGATCCTGGTTTTCCAGCACATCGCTGGAAATTTTCTTTCCAGCGACATATTTTTCCAGAAAAGCAATAGAATAACGCCGGATGACTTCGAACTGTTCTTCGTTACCACTGAGAAAACGAGATGCAAGATTTTTGGTAAGCCGATTATTAAAAGAGAAATGGGTTGCACCCTTCACTTCCAGAAAATATTTTGGCGGTAGCAGGTTTCTGTAAACCTTTTCTGCCAGTTCTGTCATGGTTTTTGTTCCTCTCTTTTGCTTTCTCTCGCGCTCTCCCAGAAAAAACATTGAAGGCACTCTTACTGTCGCAAGTTCACTCTCCCTGAATAAATATCCCGCAGCACCTGATGAGAATATGAGCACTCCTTTGATGCGGGCATCGTAACGTTCTTTAATCGTACCGCTCAACCCAAGTGCTGTGAATCCCCCGAACGAATGCCCTCCAACTGCTATCTTTTCCCTGTCAATAAGTTTTCCGAATGACTCAGAATCGATAATGCTGTCAAGGACAAATTTCATTTCATCCAGACGGTACATATAGGCTTCACGATTATTAACGTTGGAATTACTAATATGTTTAGCATATTTCAGAAAATCTGATCGATCGAAATTCTTTGTCTGACCAGTGCGTATACGAACTGCCGAATGCTTATCATGATGATCAGGGGCAACGACAATCCAGCCGTGAGCAGCGAGTGCTTCTGTAAAAAACGTTGCTGATAGTCCACTGCCACCATACCCATGAGAGAAGACCAGAAGCGGATACGGCCTACCACCAGCAAACGGTTCAGCATTGATAGTAACATTGCCGTATGTGGAACCTGCATAATGGAAACGTTCTGGGTTTGCCTTAGTCGGATACCAAACTGCTACGGTAATCACACTGGCGTTCTTGTCTTTTAGGTATTGAAAATCGAGAACTTTGTAGCCGACATTAAAGTGCTCAAGATTCTGGTCTTCTTCGGATTCGGACCAAGCAATATTACAAAAGCTACTGAACAAAGCAAAGTAAAAACAGCATAAAAGGGTAATTTTCCTCATCATATTATTTCCGTAGGCTATATCCTTCATAATAATTATTTTTTGCGAGTGCATCCCGAATTCTGGTGCATGTAATCAAAACCCTATCTTAATGTACAGAACATGAAAAGCACGGGTCGTAAGCTCTGACAAGCATCTCACATAAAAGTTTCAGCTCTTCTATTGGTTTATCTATATTTTCATTCACCAGCTTTTTAAGAGACTCTTCAAGGCTCAGGAAATTATAGGCTGTTGGTGTCACCAGATTTGCTTTTTCTATGCCCCCTCTATTGTTTAATTCATATTCATGATAAAGCAACCCGCGCGGAGCCTCGGTTATCGAAGAGCCGGCTCCTTCTTTAACCTTAGGATTAATGAGAAAGTCTCCGACAGAAAGTGAATCTAAAATTTCAATACATTTCCATATACCGTGAACTATCTCAATAGCCTGTGCAGAATTATTATGGAAAGGATTTTTATCCATGGGCTTAAACCCTATCATCGCTGCTGCTTTTTTAGCTTCAGAATGAAGCTTGTCAAACTTGATATTAAGCCTTGAGAGTGCACCAACCATAATCGGGTTCTTCCCCTTCAGAACTGTTCTCTTTGCATTAGAATATGGAATTTCCTTTTCTGTAAAGTAATAATGATAATTATCCACCCCTGTCTCAAACCCGGAACTGGATATAATAGTCCCCTCCTCTACTGCATAGTCGTCTTCGCTCATAATAGCTAAATATTCCACATCAGTTTTTAAATCAGGGAATTTTAATTCTGAAACCATCTTGACTGTATCTAATGCATCTTCTTTTATAGCTTCAAGTCCTTTTATGATTTTTCCTATCATATCCCTTGAAGGAACCTTTGTAAAACCTCCGACTACCATCGAAACGGGATGTAGCGGTCTACCTCCGAATAAAGCAGTAACATTATTCACAGCTTCTTTCAACCTTAAGAGCCTCTTTATCTCATCTAATAATCCCCCCTTCCCCCCTTTAGTAAAGGGGGGTGAGGGGGGATTTTCATGACTGAAAAGCATATTTAATCTGTAATAATCAGGCAGAACAAGCATATAAAGGTGAACAAGATGGCTAGCAATTATCTGGCTTAATGCCATTATCCTGCGTATCTTTCTAATCTCTGGAGAAGGAATAAAACCTATTGCTTTCTCAAGCGCATATATCGAGGTTGTCATATGAGAAACCGGACAGATACCGCATATTCTTGAGACTATATCAGGGACTTCATCGAATTTTCTTCCAACAAGGAACCCTTCAAAAAACCGCGGTGGCTCCCAAATGTTAAGTTTAAGATTTTTGAGTTTTCTGCCTTCTATCTCAAACTTGACAGATGCCTCACCTTCCACACGCGCTACATAATCTATATTAATCTTCATATATATCCATCGCCTTTCTAAACTCAATGGAATCTGCACCAAACAATGTAAACTTTCTTACAATATCATCTCTTGATAATCCCATCAGCTTGAATTTTTTTGCCAGAGCAGGACCGTTGGCCTGTTTCATCGGGCCATAACATGCATAACACGCCCTGTTCATCGAAGGGCAAAGTGCACCACAACCGGCATTAGTAACAGGCCCCATACAGGGCATATCATAAGCAATTAAAACGCATATATTGCCTTTAAGCTTGCATTCGATACAAACACTATACTGGAGAAAGTCCGGCTTTTTCCCCATGATCACCGATGACAGTGCTTCGTACAGGTCTCTTTCTCCCGGCGGACAGCCTCTTATATAACCGTCCACTTTTACATACGCATCTACCGAATGGGGTCTTATTGAATGGATAGTGGAAAGGTTTTTATATACCTTTTTTTCTGCTTCAAGTTCCGGAATAGTGGATTTGATAGCGGGTATACCTCCGTCTATAGCGCATGAGCCTATTGCAAAAAGAAATGTGCTTTGCTCCCTTATTCTTTTAAGCTCATCCGCCTGCCAGGCCTCTGTTATAGTGCCTTCTATAAGGGCTATATCAAAAGGACCATGATAGTTTCCGCCCCTTAGAATCATCTTTGCAAAAACAAAATCAAATTTCGTCAGCGTCTCGATAATATGTTTCTGAAAATACATTACCTGGAACTCACACCCTGCACAGCATGAATATTTAAAAAATCCGAGTCTTGGTTTTTTCATAAAATCTTATACTCCCCACATCGTGCACAGACAGGACATAGTATTTAAGCGGATTCTTTTGCCGATAGTCAGACCCCCCTTCATCCCCCCTTGGCAAGGGGGGATATGAGAGGGGTAAGGCAAAAGCCTCGGAGTCTTGATCCCGAAAGCTTTCGGGATCAAGGGACGAGAATGAGCGAAAATATTATGTCCTGTCTGTGTAACCATTAAAGCAACCCATCAGGCAGACCTCTCACATCTCTGTATGAAAATACAGGGCCATCTTTGCATACGAACAAGCCAGAATGCTGACAATGACCGCAGTGTGCTATCCCGCATTTCATTCTTCTTTCAAGTGATACATAAATCCTGGAGGATGCAATTCCCGTCATAAGCAAACCCCTGCATATAAACCGCATCATTATTTCAGGACCGCAAACAAATACAAAAGTCTTGTCAGGCTTTATCTTCACCTTATCAAGAAGATATGTAACAAGTCCCACACTATGTTTCCACCCCCCTTTACTTCTCCTTTTTCCAGTGGAAAATACAGGGAGGTTTGCAACTTCATCCACTGTCAGATAAAGTGAAATCCCCTTCCTCCATTTATCAAATTCATCTATAAAAAGCATATTCTTTTCATTCCTCGCACCATAGATCAGACTCACATCATCAAATAAATCTCTTTTTTCTAAAATAATCTGGATGACCGGTCTTATCGGAGCAAGACCAACACCACCTGCAATTAAAAGAATGTCTTTGCCTCTTGCCTTATTCATAGGCCAGCCTCTGCCATACGGCCCTCTTAGCACTATTTCATCTTTTATCTTCAATCCATCCAGAAACCTTGTCACCCGTCCGACAGCTTTTATAGTATGCTCAAAGTAACCGTTTCTAACTAAAGAACTGTATGATATCGGGGCTTCTCCAACTCCTGGGTAACCAAGCATATTAAACTGGCCAGGTAATGCCTTGAATGAATCCTTTAAAGAAAGAACGTATGTCTTAACATCATTGGTTTCTGTTTTTATATCTTTTATACTTACTTTTACTGGCTTAAGAGGGTTCATAATCTCTGTATCTCTTTTTCTCCCAGGCGGATCTCAGATGCTATTTCTGTAAGGTCTATTTTTGTAGGACACCAGGTTATACATCTTCCGCAACCCACAGTTCCTATCATGCCGTACTGACTGCTTTGGTCCAGTTTATGTGTAACAAACTGTCTTAGTCTTGCTGCCCGCCTCTGCCTGAAATTCCCTCCGTATACCTCGGCAAACCTTATATCCTGACATGCATCAAGATGCCTGAACCGCCTTACAGTTTTAAGATCCATGGAAGTCTCGTCAACTAAGTCATAGCAGAAACATGTCGGGCAGACCATCACACAGTTAGAACAGGACAGACATCTTTCTTCTGCCGTACGCTGCCAGACTGGATGATCCATATTTTTCATAAAAAGGTTATCAAGTCCTTTGACATTAACTTTCTTTTTAAAATCAGAAAGCAGAGATATTTCCTTTTCAGACTTGAGTTTTAATTCAACTGCACTTGCCGGTTTTCCTTTGATTTTAAATAACTCTTTAGCCCTTCTGCTCTTTATTTCGACAAGATATCTATCTTCAAAATCAGTCAGGAGCATATCATAACCTGTTTCTACATTCATAAAAGGCCCGGTGCCGACTGATGAACAGAAACAGTTTTCTGAGACATGTTCACAATTCAGCGTGATGATTAAAGTGTTTTTTCTCCTATTCTCATAATGTGGATCTTTAACTCCACAGAGAAACGTTCTGTCAAGATAAAGTATTGCATTTGTATCGCAGGGATGTACTCCTACAATAACCTGTTTCTCTGCAAGTGGAGGAATTTCAATTACAGATATTCTTTCATTTATATCAAAATTGAAAAGCTCTTCTTTAGGTTTATAGATAAAAAGTTTTCCAGGAGATAGCATTGTACTTTCATATTCCATGAAAATTTCTTTTGATGAATTTAACTCTCTGAAGACAGCTTGGCTATCGAACTTAACAGGACCAATAAGTTTATATTTTTTTCTCAGGGAATCAAGCCAGGAAAAGAATGCTTCTTTTGAAATAACCCTTTTAGATTTTCGGAAAGTGTGTTCCCCAGTCATACCATTTCCAGACATCCTTTGCCAGTTCTTTGTATTCACTCTCTATATGTTCAAAAAGACGCGCATTTTCAATTGCGATAGCCCCCTGACATGCAAGTGCTGAGAGAAAATCTATTTCCGAGTCAGTAAATGAGTACGGCACAGATGTATATACCCTTATAACCCCTATTGCAGCCCCTCTGACAGTTAGCGGCAAAGAGATTAGTGACGCAATACCTTCTTTAATAAGTTTCTCCCTGTATTGAAGTCTTTTGTCTTTTCTAATATCTTTCACTGATACAATCGCACATCTGAGACATTCCCTGTCTATTGTGCTTTTTTCCAGTACGACCGGTCCCTTTTCCAGATATGCCTTACTCAAACCATATGCAGCTTTGACCTGAAGTGTTTTCCTATCTTCATCAAGAAGCCTTATAGAAGCAGCTTTCAAACCCAGTGTCCTGACGGCATTTTCAACTATCATTTGCAGTACCTCTTTAAGAGACAATGAAGAACTCACAGACTGAGATATCTTTATAAGAGCACGCATCTCACCCCATATTTTTGCTTTGTCTGCGAGCATACCGCCTAAATAAGCAAGTGTTTTAAGCCTTTCTGTCTCTTCCTTGGAAAAATCACGAGCAGATGAAGCATAGATTCTTACAACACCTATAGGCCTGTCATCAACCATCATAGGAACACTGAGAACCGACTTTATCCCTTCTTTCTTTGCTTCTTTTAGATAAAGGACGTGGGGTTCTTTTGTTATGTCCCTTGTGCTTATAATCTGTCCCTTGAGAACCTTCTGATCAACTGGATGTTTTTTTAAAATCACAGGCCCTTTATTTAAATACGCTTTGCTTAATCCATGCTGGGCAACTATCTCAAGGGTCTGTTTTTTTTCATCCAGTAGTCTAATGGTGGAGCCCTTTACTCCCATAATTTTTGTTATATTTCTTGCAAAGATATTAAGGGTCGTATCAAGATCATGGGCTTGAGATAATTCACCGCACAGCCTGCACATATGCGACTGGTTGGTTTCCATACAAAACAAAGTAACAGAGACCGACTCAGTTGTCAAGTTAAAGATGTGCTTAAAAATGTTCTTATACTGAATTATATATATAAACGCAATTCTGCTGTTAGGAATTTTTTAAAATTGAACTGTTTACGAATTAAAAGTGAACCATATTTTCTTTAAAAATATGGACGTTATTCATTCTGACCTTTCTGCTGCTGGAGATACCATAAACAAATGTCATAAAAATTGCTGGTCATTCCGACTTGTTCGGTCGCCTCAGCGACTCGCCGAGGAGAGAATCTTTCCTGCCGCTGTTTCTCCTTTGTAATCTTATAAGAAGGATTCTGGACAAGAGCCAGAATGACAATAAGACGACATTTCCATATAAATGTAAAATTATCTGGTTCATTCGTAAAAAAGTTGAAAGAGTCATAAGACTTACTGGATTCCCGCTTAAAAACCGCGGGAATGACGAACAAAACCAATCATTTATGAATGTCATCCTCGGGCTTGACCCGGGGATCCAGTGTGTTTTCCACTTAAATATGAAAGAGACATTTATCTTTATTATTATAAATATGGTGTGTTCACTTTTAATTCGTAGTTGGAAATAACCGCAATTCTTCTTGACAAGTATTCTTTTTTTTGATAAAAATAATATATAAATATAATCAATAGAAGAAATCGATTATATTCATAGAAGTTTAGGAAGGAGAGTACAAGTTCTTTAGTTTTTTTAAATAAATTTAAGAAAGGAGGTTTTTATGAAAGATTTTACCCGCAGAGATTTTCTGAAGATCTCTGGTGTTACTGCTGCAGGTTTGACCCTGAGTCAATTGGGGTTTGATCTAACCCCTGCTCAAGTCTATGCTGCTGAACTTCGGATTAAAGGGGCAAAGGAAACTCCCACCATATGCTGTTTCTGTTCAGTAGGATGCGGTATACTTGTGTCTACGGACAAAAAAGGAAAGGTGATTAATGCAGAAGGTGATCCCGATCATCCTATAAGCGAGGGAGCCTTATGTCCCAAGGGAGGATCGAGTTATCAAATTGCTGTTAATGATAACCGCCTTACGAAAGTTCGTTATCGTGCTCCGAACAGTACCTCATGGAAGGAGGTCAGCTGGGATTGGGCATTAGACAAGATTGCTGCCAATATTAAAAAGAGTAGAGATAAAAGTTTTGTCGAGAAGAATGCAGAAGGTAAGGTGGTAAACCGAACTAATGGCATTGCTTCTGTTGGCAGCGCTGCCCTAGACAACGAAGAATGCTGGTTATACCAGAAGCTCCTGAGATCTCTCGGCATTGTATATATCGAACACCAGGCCCGTATATGACACAGCGCAACTGTAGCGGCTCTGGCAGAGTCGTTCGGGCGCGGTGCGATGACAAACCATTATATTGATTTCCGTAACGCCGATGTTATTCTGAACATGGGCAGTAACGTTGCTGAAAACCATCCTGTTTCTTTTAAATGGATCCAGGCTGCCCGGGAAAAAGGATCTATCCTTATTCATGTAGATCCACGGTTTACCCGAACATCAGCAAAGGCTGATATATTTGTTCGACTTCGTTCAGGGACAGATATAGCCTTTCTTGGCGGTATGATTAAGTATATTCTTGATAATGACCTTTACGATGAATTCTATCTGAAAAACTACACCAATGCTTCATATATTGTAAATCCTAAATATGGTTTTGATGACGGCCTTTTCTCTGGCTATAACCCGTCCAAAAGATCATATGATCAGGCAAATTGGGCGTTGGAAAAAGATGAAAAAGGGATACCGAAACAGGATATGTCTTTACAAAATGAAAGATGTGTTTTTCAGCTTCTAAAGAAACATTATTCACGTTATACACTTGAGAAAGTTACAGCGATAACCGGAACACCTCAGGAAGACCTTGAAAAAGTTTATAAGGTTTACGGATCTACAGGAAAGCCTGATAAAGCCGGTACCGAACTGTATGCAATGGGCTGGACCCAACACACTGTTGGCGTTCAGAATATTCGTGCGATGTCCATTATCCAGAGTCTTCTTGGTAATATGGGAATTGCAGGAGGTGGTATCAATGCGCTGAGAGGCGAGTCTAACGTTCAGGGCTCGACTGATCAGGGTCTGCTTTTCCATATTGTTCCGGGTTATTTACCAACACCCCGTGCACAGTGGGCTACTCTTGAAGATTACAATAAGACCACCCCGGCCTCAAAAGATCCAAGAAGTGTCAACTGGTGGAAAAACAGACCAAAGTACGTCGCCAGTCTTTTAAAGTCTTTTTACGGCGACAATGCCGTAAAAGATAATGACTTTTGTTATTCCTGGCTGCCCAAGCTTGAGCCCACACAGGATGCATCATGGCTGAACCTTTTTGATGAAATGTTTAAAGGGACTTTTACCGGTTTCTTTGCATGGGGTATGAACCCTGCATGTTCAAGTGCAAACGCAGGTAAAGTTCGTCAGGCTTTAGGCAAACTGGACTGGATGGTAAATGTTAATGTCTTTGACAATGAAACTGGCGAATTCTGGAAAGGGCCTGATATGGATCCCAAGAAGATCAAAACCGAGGTTTTCCAGCTTCCATGTGCAGCCTTCCTTGAAAAGGAAGGAAGTATTTCGAACAGCGGCAGATGGATGCAGTGGAGATGGAAAGCCACCAATCCACCTGGAGATGCAATGCCTGACGGCGAGATCATGAACGAACTTTTTAAAAAGGTTCAGGCTCTCTATAAGAAAGAGAAGGGTCCCTTCACAGACCCTATCTTTAATTTAAAATGGGATTATGAAACCGATGGCAAGTTTGATATCCATAAAGTGGCAAAGGAGATTAACGGCTACTTCTTAGAGGATGTTCCAGAACATCCTTTTGATAAGAAGGCATATAAGAAAGGCACTTTGGTGCCAAGCTTCGTATTCCTACTCGATGATGGCCGAACTTCCTGTGGTAACTGGATATATTCAGCCAGTTATACAGAGGCAGGCAATATGGCAGCCAGGAGGAAAAAGGATGATCCAACCGGACTCGGATTGTATCCCCAGTGGTCCTGGGCTTGGCCTGTTAACAGAAGGATTATTTACAACCGTGCATCAGTCGACCTTGAAGGAAAACCAAGAAATCCGAACAGGACATTATTGAAATGGGATGCCGAGAACAAGAAATGGCTCGGAGATATTCCTGACGGCCCGGCACCGCCAATGAGCACTAATGGTGTCTATCCATTTATTATGAAACCAGATGGCGTTGCTTCTATATTCGGTCCTGGATTAAAAGATGGTCCGTTCCCTGAACATTATGAGCCACTGGAATGCCCGATCGAAAAGAACATCATGTCCAACCAGAGGATTAACCCTGTTATAAAGATTTTCGAAGGTGGACTGGACAGTTTTGCTACCTGTGATCCACGATATCCCTTTGTCTGTACAACATACAGGGTTACAGAACACTGGCAGACAGGAGTTCTTACACGCTGGCTACCATGGCTGGTTGAAGCTGAGCCTCAAATGTTCTGTGAGATGAGCCAGGAGCTTGCAAAACTAAGAGGTATCGAAAATGGTGACAAAGTACTTGTAGAAACCGCCCGCGGAAAAGTGGCAGCGATTGCAATCGTTACTTTGCGTCTTAAGCCTTTTGTTGTTGCAGGTCAAACGGTTCATTTGATAGGGCTTCCCTATCATTTTGGCTGGCTGCACCCTAAGGATGGCGGTGACAGTGCAAATCTACTTACTCCTACAATCGGTGATCCCAATACCATGATACCCGAATCAAAGGCATTTATGGCTAATGTCACTAAATTAACCAAACAACCGGCCCAAAAGGTCAAGAAAGCTTAAGGGAGGTGATAAACAATGGCAGATAAATCCTTTTTTATAGATACAAGCAAATGTACAGCATGCCGTGGATGTCAGATTGCATGTAAACAGTGGAACATGAATCCGGCTACAAAAACAACTCAGCGCGGCACCCATCAGAATCCTGAAGATCTATCATTTGCTACGTTTAAATTAGTAAGGTTTAGCGAGCTTGAAGATAATGGAAAACCCAAGTGGTATTTTTTCGCTGATCAGTGCAGGCATTGTATTGAACCGCCATGCAAAATGACCGCTGAATCTCTGGGTTCTAAAGCTATCACTAGAGATGACGAAACAGGTGCAGTGCTATATAACCCAAAGGTAAAGGTAAAAGAAGCGGATGCAAAGACCATAAGAGAATCCTGCCCGTGGGATATTCCACGATGGGATAAAAAGACAGGTGGAATGGCCAAATGCACTATGTGTATTGACAGGATTAAAGAAGGGATGCTACCTGCATGCGTTAAGACCTGCCCTACAGGCACTATGAATTTCGGTGATCGGGATAAGATGCTTGAAATGGCCAATAAGAGACTGAAGGAGCTAAAAACAACTTATCCCAAGGCACAGTTACTTAATGCTGATTTTACAAGGACCATCTTTCTCGTGATTGATGATCCGCAGAGATACCATAAATTTGCCAAATTAGTTGATACCAAAAAAATAACAAGAATTGCTGTCACTAAAAATCTGGCAAATTTATCCAAATTGGCAGGTTAAAAATTATTCAGGCGTACTTTTAAAGGGCTTGTTTTAAGATCTCCTTGAAACAAGCCCTTTTTTTGAAACTCAAGCGTGCTATAATTCTTATATGAGTAAATCGCTAAAAAAGATAAAAGAACAGATAGAAAAACTCAAGAAAAAAAACCCAGTTTATGCGGAAATACTGGATTTTTATGAAAAGGTTTTAGAGAAGCAACTTCAGATGACCCCTTCCCTTACGGTTACTCAAATCGAGTCAAGAGACGATATAAAAAAAATACAAACTCAAGAGGGTTTTCCGTTAATGAACAAAGAAGACTTTACACTTGATATACCGTCTTCAGTTCTATTGTTCAATTCATTATGTGAAATCGGGAAAACAGTAACCCCAAAGATGAACGAAGATATTCAAAGAATAGAGTATGCAATTGCTGATAACAACTTACATCTTGACAAGTTATTCATCAAACATTTCGACAAAGCCTACCAAGAAAAGATTGCTGAAAAACTTCAGATAAACAACGTTATTCTGAAATTTCTTGTTTATATGAGTATTCAACCTTCAATTGCTGCGAATGTCGAAAAGGTAAAAGATCAGGTCGATTTGAAAAACTGGCTCAGGGGATATTGTCCCGTTTGCGGCTCGCTTCCCAAAATCTCTGCTCTCACTGGCGACACAGGAAATAGACATTTCATGTGTTCCTTTTGTAATTTTCTGTGGTCAGGTGAACGCTTGAAGTGTCCATTCTGTGACAACAGAGATCATAAGAAACTCCACTATTTTTATGCTGACGGACAGGAAGCATACAGAGTAGACTTATGTGAACAGTGCAAAAAATACATAAAGACGATAGATGTTCGAAAACTTACTTATAAACCTGATCTCAATTTAGAGGATATTACAAGTCTTCATCTTGACATGCTCGCATCAGAGAAAGGATTTAAGAGACCGGTTCCGAGTCTCTGGGGTATTTAAAAAAGTCTTTTCCCTGAAGTAACTTGCAAAAATATGCGATAGGGAGACGGAACTCTTATCCCCCTTTTGTCTGAAGCTCCACAACCTTTGATTCACTTTTCTGCATAAAAGACCTGCCATCAAAAACGCCGCCCTCAATTATTGTCAACTTAGTAGTAGTAATGTCTCCGGATACCTGACCTTTAGGCTTTATCTCAACGCTTTCCTTCGCTCTAAGATTCCCATCTATCCTGCCACCGACAATAATACCTCTTGAAATAACATCACCTTTAAGATAAGCTTTTGCCCCTAGTATTACCCAGTCAGCATTGACATTCCCTTCCATAGTACCGTCAACTCTCAGGGTCCCCTTTGTATCAATATCTCCAACAAATTTTGAATTTGCTCCTATTAATGACTCCATCTTTTCTGTATTCTTACTGAACATTATGATTTCCTTTCAGAATATTTTTCAGGATTAACATGTCTTCCGTCTTTCCAAATCTCATAATGTACGTGAGGTCCTGTAGAGCTCCCTGTAGTACCAACATACCCGATTATATCATCCCTTTTGACTTTCTGTCCCACTTTCACCTTATTTACCTTATTGTGGGCAAAGAAGGTAGAAAACCCATGTCCGTGTTCCAATACAACAAGGTTTCCGTTACCTCCACTCCATCCTGAAAAACTTACTATTCCGTCAGCTGTAGCCCTTACAGGACTTCCAGGGCTTGCCGATACATCAAGGCCTGAATGAAATTCTTTTGCTCCGCTCATTGGATGACTTCTACTGCCATAACCAGAAGAAATATGGCCTTTAACCGGTAATCCTTTGGGTGTTGCAAAATAAATGTCGCGTTGAACATGCAAATAATCCTTTATTTCTCCGACAGTTTCGATTGTATTCCTAATCTGTTGCTTTAAGCTTTCCATATCGATTGAACCACTATCGGAAGTATCAATATTCTCGAGAACCTTCTCTTTTGTGCCTAGTGAGAATATTCTTTTAAATTCCTTTTCAGATTTTTTTAACGCGGAAATCGTGGTATTCAGTTCTAAAAACTCTTGCGAATAGTAACTTAATTTCTCCTTCATCTTATAGTACTCGAAAGTATCAACAGCTATCGAAAAAATATAAATGGTACCAAAACAACATAATATTACTGAAGTAAATATTCCTATGAAAGGCATCTTAAAATTCAGCGGTTTTGTTTTGCTGTGAGGAACTAACATTATTGTTACAGGAGTAAATGCCTTTTTTAATAATATTTTTATCTTATGCAAATTTAACACCCTTACCCCCTTTCACAATATTCCCTATTATAAAGGCGTTGTATCCTGACTTTTTAAGCAAAGAGATTGCTTTCCCGGCTGATATCCTGGATACTACCATAACATAACCTATTCCCATATTAAAAGTTTTTTTCATATCTTCTTCAGGTACATTCCCTATGTTTTCTATTAAATTAAATATATTAGGAACAGGCCATGCACCTCTTTTGATGTTTGCACAAACACCTTTAGGCAATATCCTGCTAAGGTTCCCCGGAATTCCGCCACCTGTTATGTGAGCCATACCTTTAATCCTTATACTATCTCTTAAATCCATAAATGCCTCAACATAAATCCTTGTGGGTTTGAGCAGCTCTTTTCCGAGCGTAGTACCGAGATCAGGCAAATAAGCATTCACGTCCATTTTCCTCAAATCAAAAAAGAGTTTTCTCACAAGTGAATATCCATTGCTATGGAGACCGTTCGATAAGATGCCTATAATTACATCCCCTTCTTTTATCTTGGACCCGTCTATTATCTTGTTCTTATCTACAATACCTACAGCAAAACCTGAAAGGTCATATTCGTCTTCAGAATAGAAACCAGGCATCTCCGCCGTCTCCCCACCCACCAGTGAACAACCTGCTTCTTTGCACCCAGCCGCTATGCCTCTGATAACCTCTGCTGCCTTCTCCGGTCTGAGCTTGCCGGTTGCAAAATAATCAAGGAAAAACAGGGGCTCAGCCCCGCTTGTAAGAATATCATTTACGCACATGGCAACAAGGTCTATCCCGACGGTATCATGCTTATCCATCATGAAGGCAATTTTCAGTTTTGTTCCGACGCCATCAGTTCCGCTTACGAGCACAGGCCTTCTAAATCTTTTTACATCCAGTTTAAAAAGGGCGCTGAAAGAACCGATATTTGTCAGGACTTCTGGCCTGAATGTCTTCCTTGCTATGGGAGAGATCAGGTTCACAAACCTTTCTCCCTCATCAATGTCAACACCGGCCTTTTTGTATGTAAGTTTACTACTCATTTTTTCATTAAGAAACAGGATGGCTTAAAACTTATATATTTTGCATAAAAAATTGATTAAGAGCAAGTTTTTTTGTATTTATATAGTTTAATGATAGATAACTTGATTGAATTGATCAACTTATGAGATATTTTAAATTTTTTCCATTCAAATCAGAGATTATTAAAGACGAATTAATTTTTTACACAATACTTTTAAATTATTCGTGTTAACACAAGCTACATATTCTGATAGAATATTGCTTATGTCGGTTATTCTTGTAACAAACGATGATGGAATTAATTCAACAGGTCTTATGCCTCTTTTCAATGCGATGAAAGAACTTGGCGATGCATATATAGTTGCTCCTGACAGGGAAAGAAGTGCAGTAAGTCATTCACTAACCATGCATCGTCCTCTTAAGGTTGAAGAGATTCGCGAACGTGTTTATTGTATTAACGGTACACCGACAGATTGCATAGCGATAGGAATTAACAAGATCCTGCCTGAGAGACCTGTGCTTGTCGCCTCCGGTATTAACAAAGGGGCTAACCTCGGAGACGATATTACATACTCCGGTACTGTTTCAGCTGCGATTGAAAGCACAATGATGGATATACCGTCATTTGCTATTTCTCTGGCTATTGAAAGACACCCTAAAAAGTTACCCCAATTCTTTGATACAGCATCAAGAATCGCTATTGAAATCGGCAGATATATCCTCGAAAAGTCTTTGCCTTATGACACGCTTTTAAATGTAAATGTTCCAAATATACAATTTAGCAATATAAATGGGTTTAAACTTACAAGACAGGGTAAACGTACTTATGACAATTCTGTTCAAGAGATCCTGGATCCTAACGGCAATCAACACTACTGGATCGGCGGGGGAGAACCTTACTGGGAACATGGTCATGACACTGATATCCAAGCTATTCAGGAAAGTTGTGTATCTATAACCCCTATCCACCTTGACCTTACAAATTATGAGGCGTTAAAACTTCTAAGAGAAAGATGGTCATTTAATGTTTTTAAAAAACCTGCTTCAGCTGATAAACCTCAACATGACTAGAAAAGGTTATTAGTTTGAAAAAATATGACGTCATAATAGTAGGCGCAGGCCCTGCCGGTATATTTTCTGCACTCGAATTAATCAAACAAAAAGAAGACATTAAAATTCTTATTATAGAAAAAGGCAAAGATATCAATAAGAGAGTTTGCCCTATGAAAATAAAGGAGATTTCATGTGCAGCCTGTCCTGAATGCGCACTACTCAGCGGTTGGGGCGGCGCAGGGGCTTTCAGCGACGGAAAACTAAACCTTTCTCCAGAAGTAGGAGGTTATCTTTCCAGATATGTAGATAATGAAACACTACAATCCCTGATAAAATCTGTAGATGATATCTATGTAAGCTACGGTGCACCGAATGAAACATATGGATGTAACAAAGAAGAATTAAATCAAATAAAAAGACTTGCATCAGAAAACAGTCTGCTTTTTATTCCCTCAAAGATAAGGCATATAGGTACCGACAGGTGTAAGATTGTTCTTAAGAATATTAAGGAATCAATCAATGGGAAAGTTGACATTGTATTCAATTCAGAGGCAGATAGGGTCATTATAAAAAAAAGGAAGGCTGCGGGGATTAGACTTAAAGACAGCACAAGATTTTTTTCTGATTTTATTATACTTGCACCCGGTAGAGAAGGTTCGAGATGGCTTGAAAAAGAGACTAAAAGACTACATCTTACGCTCTTACAAAACCCTGTTGACGTAGGTGTAAGGGTTGAAATACCATCTTCTATTTTTGAACCTCTTACTAAGATCACCTATGAACCGAAACTTATATTCTATTCAAAAACATTTAATGATAAAGTAAGAACATTCTGCGTAAATCCATATGGTGAAGTTGTTAAAGAATATTTAAAAGGTATCTGGACTGTAAATGGCCATAGTTATGCAAACAAGAGATCAAACAATACAAATTTCGCACTTTTAGTAAGTACATTTTTCACTGAGCCATTTGACGAACCCATTTCATATGGAAGATATATAGCCGGTCTTGCAAACCTTCTTGGCAAAAATGTAATTGTCCAGCGATTGGGTGATTTACAGCAGGGCAGACGTTCAACTCATGAGCGTATCGCAAAAGGATATGTCCAACCAACGCTTAAGGATGCAACACCAGGCGATTTAAGTTTTGTCTTGCCGTATCGTTATCTGTCTGATATCCTTGAAATGCTTGAGGCACTCGACAAAATCGCTCCAGGTGTAAATTCAGAACATACCCTTCTTTACGGAGCTGAAGTAAAATTTTATTCAATGCAAATGAAACTTACAGAATCTCTTGAGACCGAGATACCAAACCTCTTTGCAGTTGGCGATGGTGCAGGAGTAAGTAGAGGACTTATACAGGCTTCTGTTTCAGGCGTAATAGCATCAAGGGAAATATCGAAAAGACTATAGTACTTTATCATTCCCGTTTGTCGGGATGTCATTCCAGCTCGTCTGGTCACCTCATCGACTCGCCGAGAAGAGAATCTTTATTCGATAGACTGGGACAAAAGGATAAAAAGAATGATTCCGAACAAGTCGGAATGACAACAATAAACCAGGATTCTGGACGTGCCAGAATGACAGAAAAGTATGGAGTTCGTTGTGGACTTTAAAGAATTAAGAGAGTTAATGGTTAAAACACAGCTCATACCGAGAGGCATTACCGATGAACGAGTTCTTAATGCCATGAAAAAAGTTCCGAGACATGTTTTTGTTGACGACAATATGCAATACAAGGCTTATGACGACATGGCACTTTCAATTGGCGAGGGGCAAACCATTTCACAGCCTTATATGGTTGCAGTCATGACAGAATTACTCGATCTAACAGGAACCGAAAGAGTATTAGAAATAGGTACAGGCTCGGGTTATCAGGGAGCAATTCTTGCAGAACTTGCCAAAGAAGTATATACAATTGAACGTGTTTCTGTACTTGCTGATCGTGCTGAAGATAAATTTAATTCACTCGGATATAAAAATATAAAGGTTAAGACAGGTGACGGAACATTAGGATGGCCGGAAGAATCGCCTTTTGACAGGATCATTATAACTGCAGGTACTCCGAAAATTCCCGAGCCTTTATTCAAACAATTATCTGAAGACGGCATAATCATCGCTCCTGTAGGAGACCGTTTCTCACAGCAACTTTTAAAGGTAAGGAAATCTAAGGATAATCTCCATGAGGATTTCCACACTCCATGCGTATTCGTTCCTTTAATAGGTAAATATGGATGGAACTCTTAAAGGACAGATGTATATTTTAAGGAAGGTTGGTAGGTACCCCATCATGACTGTATAAATTACTTATAGACTAATAAATTGGCCTATTTTTTTAAATAATCCCCTCCCCCCCCAAAAAAATGGCAAGGAAATTGCTTTAATATTGATAGGGGAATTATATCTATGAATATAAAAACAAACCTGTTACTTTTAATAGTAGTAGGATTGACACTTATTGTCTCCGCCCAGTTCATTGCTGCCCTTGATGGCCCGCATAATGAAAGCAATATCATGAACTGTGGAGACTGTCACGGTGAAACGCTCCTTAACTCACCTTTCTGGAATAACAGCGACGATTATGCCCACCTCTGTCAAAGGTGCCATACCGGCATACCAATACCTTATGCAGCACCACACGCTAACAGACAATGCCGTGATTGCCATAACCCCCATTACCAGAGGCAGAAGATGTACAAGAATACTGATGCAGGCAATCTCTATCTTGCCACTGGAACAATCACATCATGTGTTTATAATCCTCCAGTTTTTCCAGATGTCGTTGGAAAAAGCACATTAACATACGACCCATTATTATTCACGTATAAATCCGGATGGGATGCTGCAAAATTAATTGATAAGACAGAAAAGGGGGGATCTGATAAACGCTCTGCGGTATCGCTTCCTAATGTAAGGAAACTTGGATATATTTACCCGATAGTGGCAGTTGATACTCCAGCACCAAACACGATAACTGTAAAGGGAAATGCATGTGCAAATCTTTCTGCGCCACCAACCACATTTGCAGCTATGTATGGTCAGTATATAAGAGATAGCATCGATGTAAGCACAGATAGGAGCGGTACATATAGCCAGGTAAAGTTTTTCGACAAAAAAGGCCAGGGCTCATTTGCATATGATGAAGATGCTACTCCCGGACCTGATCCAACACCTGACGTTGACCCGACACCCAATGGAGTATGTCAGGTATGCCACACGGATTTAGCCAACCCGACTAATCCAAGCTATTGGAGAGCAGACGGAACAGGTGCTGACCACCACAACAATTATCCAGACGGTTGCATATTTTGCCATACTCATGCAGAAGGTTTCGCACATGGAGGTGGCGGGGATGGCTGTGAAGATTGCCACGGCCATGAGAACGACTGGTCCGGAGGTCTCTATCATGGAACAACGGCAAGTCATTCCACCCACACAGAAAATGATAGCGATGATCTGAAAGGACCCTATATGGCATGCAGTGGCTGCCACGATACAGATAATTACCCAAAATTCAGCGATGGTAATAATCTCTCAGCAACAAATGTATGCGATACCTGTCACAGCCCAAATGGTTCTTTTAACGGTATTAATTCAACAGGAACCTCTATTGGTGCAAAGAACTATTGGAAAGAGGCGATCTATCCGGACCTCACTTCAAAAGAAAAATGGTGTGCAGGGTGTCATGATAATGTACCAGCTGTAATAGACAGTAATACAGCCCCTGACATCGTCGGCGATAATACTACTTATGGCTACTATCTGAATACACACGGCAATGCTACCGACGGAGTTAAACGTACCAGCATCAGTTATGCACGAGGTGAATGTCTACATTGCCATGATGTCACCTTAGTACGCACATCACATGGAGTCCCTCTGTTTGATACTGTGTTTGTAGATCAAAATACAGGTTTTTGCTTTAATTGCCACACAGCTTCCGGCGAATCTCTTCAAACATCTATGCCAAACCAATACAATTACAGTTACTCGCAAGGAGGCAGTACTGTTACATGTCCCGATAACATTAGACTGGCATTCTCAGGCGAAGGATACATTCATGTATTTAACGATCCCACTGACTGGACTCTTAGTGGGTGTACAATTAGCTTAGTTTCGAGTGATTATGTTTTACTTTGTGCAACAAATCCGCCGGATAAATATGCAGATAACAACAATGCCAAATTACAAACCGGTGCGGATTTTGTTCTGAAAGTAAAAACTCATGATAACAATATTGCCCAGACAGAAGGCCCGGAGATTAGAGTATTTCTTCAAGGGGATAGTAATTCAATAGACTTTGATATCTATAGTTCATCAATAAGAATCCGCTATGTCGGGACTGACAGAGCAACAACCGCTATTACAAGACAGGCAGATACGTATCTCAGGGTTAGCAGAATTGGGACTACTTATTATTTCCAGGCTTTCAGTGATGCGGTATATACCAATCAAATTACAGATGAAATCAGCTGGGATTACGGCACATCAAGGAACGTTGACAAGATTAGATTGTTAACCTCTGGATGCACAAGCTCTATCTATTATGACAATTTTTTGTTTTTCTATTTTGACCCAGGACCTCCATGTGACCCTAATCAGGGGTGGTTTTCATCACATTATTTATCAGATGTAAGAGACTCTTTACAGGGAAATTGGGGATGGGGTGATGTTGTTGAATATATCGATCCGTGCTCAGGCTGTCACAATCCACACAGAACCACACGGGATTATCCTGCATCTCTTGCAGATGGTCATGCAAATCCATCAACATGGGAGGTGTGGGGAGATGAGACTGGCGAAAAGATGGCTGATTACGTGAGCAGCCTTGGCCCAACATATATATACCAACCACCCTACAAAGCAGGTGGGGACTACGAGCGGGATGCTGACACCCAGCCTGACTATAATACATTATGCCTGAAGTGCCATAGCAGCAGCCATACGAGCACCCCCCACGGAGTTGTCAATGCAGTTAATTGGAGCACGTCGTATCATGGAAAAGGAGCAGCCAGTGACGGAAGCTTTGGCAATTTAAAGCTTCCCTATGATGAAGCGAACCGTGGTAAGTATGTCTTATGCTGCACTGACTGCCATGAACCCCATGGTTCAACGAATTCATTTTTATTAAGGAAAACAGTAAACGGGGTATCTGCTCTACCGGCAGGTGACGGGTCTTCAGTTGCAGGTGGTCGTTTTTACTACTGGTGTTCAGCCTGTCATGACCTTACAGAACATGTAATGGCTTTCCCTCAATATCGTTGTGGCGATGCAATGGGTTGCCATCTGTATAAGTCAGGTGCTGGCAAGAATCATAGCTATTGGTTTTAATTATTTAAAAGGAGTTACTATGATAGAATTGAGGATTTTTGCTAACCGATTATTAAAATTACTTGGATTTTTGTTTTCATTGTTCTTCTTATTAATCGTTTTGAAGGTTAATCCAATGTACGCCAATCCTGAGGTGGAAGATAATGAATTGGATATGATTAAAAAACACGTAGAGAATGTAAAGCATAAGTATCCTCAGATAGATAATAAACTGCTTCAGGTAGAAGAAAAACTAAAGACGGGCAAGCATCTGAAAGACTGCTGTAACGAATGTCATATGGTGAAATAGGCCGGCCAGCCTATAAATAGATGGAACATACGTTAAATATAATATTCCAGGTTTCTTGAATAGAGCATAAATAAAAAACTGTCGATACAAAAACTATCCGGAGATTATGAAGAACTTTATATTAACATCAGCAGAGAACATGTAAATAAAATCCTTATTGCTATTTGCGCAAATAATCACCGAGCAGTTTTCTGCTGTGTTGATCTTCATGACAGTAAACACACAAATTTTCCCAGTTAGAACCATTAGGTGGATTATTCAAGGGGTTTCCGTCTTTATGGTGCACAGTTATAAGATGTCTGTCTTTGCAGTCAAATTCCCTGGCACATTTGGCACAGACAAGTCCATGTAACTTCAGTGACAATTCTCTGTAATTGTTGACCGGATTAACTAAATTTTTTAATTCTCTGACAATATCTTCAACCGGCTTGTTGCTGTCCGACTTTCTGATAGGCTTTTTCCGTACTTTATAACGTTTACTTTTCATTATCATAGCCTCTTGTTCAAAATGTGTTTATATAATATCCGAGATTATTCGGTATTCTCCAGTTAGGCATCACCTTAAATTCTCAAGCAGCAGGAATACGTTTTTACAATTGACTTCCTGTTCTAAAATATTCGATGACTATTTTCCTGTAAAACTTTAAGCACCCACCAAAAAAACTTTCGTGGTCTGACCTGGTATTTGACAATTTAATGTACGCTGATATTGTTATCTATAGCTTGACGATATACAGAAAACCAGGAAGAATTACATCCCGTTCTATTGTATTTTTAATATTGCCCGCTTTTCTCTGTCGTCTATTTTTTCTATTTGCCGTCTTTAATTATTACTTATTTTTCAATTTCTTTCTGATAACTAAAGCTCTCTTCTTTTTCACAGTCTCCTTCCGGGCAGCTGTTGTTTTAGCCTTCGTCCCCTTTTTTATTGCAGTCTTTTTCTTCAAGG